>JBLIFI010000093.1:0-12185 GCA_047633715.1 Flammeovirgaceae bacterium | reverse complement strand
CTCCTAAATCTACATAGCCCAAGAGGTGCTCAAAAAACAATACATTCATGCTTCGTCTTTATTTTTAACACAAAAATAAAGCAAAAATCATAAATTGCACTCAATACCCAAATTCACGATAGAACCACTTTCATTAATGTTGGAAGAATAGACAGCGTATCCCGAACCAAAAAGAAAAAACACGCATTTATTTATTCCCCATTCCTAACCCAAAAAGTAAGAAAACAGAATCATTCCCAACAAAAATCGGAAAAATAATAACCTCAAATATCTTACTTATAATCATTAGTTCACACCATACATTTGGAGTATTCAACCCTTCAACTCCAAATTCATGCTTCAAAAAGGATTTCTGAAACCATATAGCCGACTGGGCAAAAGAACTTTACTTTTCTGGATTCTACTCTGGACAGTTTTTTCTTATATTACTTATGCATTTCTCTATATGAGTAAAGAAGCTCTCCGAGTTGGCAACAGTCAATATGGAGGACAAATTATTGTTCAGTTAACTGAGAGTGAACAATTTATCTATAACCTATTTTATGCTTCGCTTGCTTCTGCATTAGGTTTTGTATTCTCTTCAAAATATGTTTTGAGTAATTTGTCTCGAAATCAGACTCCAAAAAGAAGACTCTATTTCAAAAAGGCAATAAATGATGGTGGTTTTGCATCTTGGAGTTTTCTATCATGGTTTGGGAAGTTAGGAGCGTTGCTTGGAATATTCTACATGATGTTTCCATTCCAGTACGATATAGATTTCTTAAAAGAATGTCCTCTTTTCCTCATTCTACTTCCATTGGTTTTATTTCTCAGCAGTTGGACTGGACTAAGAATGGCATTGGGTAGGAATTCACTCCAAACACTTCTACTTTTCTCTCTTATTTTTGGGTTAATGAGTTTGGCTCTTAGCTTTAAGGATTTTATAGATGTTGATTCCTTAAATGAATCTTTGAAGAGGAATAATCTTTCTTATCCTTATAGGTTGAAAATCCCCAAAAGTAGAGGTTATGAACTGGTTAGAAATCCGAATAAAAGTTCTTTAGCCCCGATTCCTATCTATGTTGCTAAAAACATCGAAAAAACAGAAGATTATAAAATATTGGTTGGAGACACTAAAGAACAAGTTTCAGGAAATAACTTAATCCGTTGGCTTCAGAAAGAGAGAAGCATATTTGATCCTGCTGAGGCAGACAGAATGAATCTCAAACTTTACATTGAAGAATCTGCTCCGATGAGTTTTGTGGATAGCTTAAAGTGGAAGTTAAGAACAAATCACTTTTTACACATCAATTTTATGGTTGGAGTCAAAAACTCGAAATATCCTTCAAGTAGTCCGCTGTTTAAGAATTTGGGAATCTCGCAATGGATGTTTCCTTACGTGGCGGAATTAGATTCCTTTCTCTATGTAGCTGAAGAACTAGACTTTACCCAAAAGAAAATAATAGTCGGAAAATCTGATAGTTACAGACTCCAATTGCTAAAACAGTATAAATCAATTAAAATAAGAGCAACCGAATCAGGTCTTTTTGTCAACAATAGAAAAGTGAATGAAGACCAAGTACTCCAAAAACTAAAATCTCATATTGAAAAATATGTTCCAAATTATACCATTGTTTATTCCCATTCCCAAGGAGTGAGTTATGGAAAGTATGTGGAAACACTTGGTTTAATGCATTATGCAATTGATGGTTTTCGGAAGGAAATGGCGCAACGGCTTTTTCAAAACCAATTCGTGTATCTTTCTAGAGATGAGAAATCCGAAATTAAGAAGCAATATCCTAAATCCATTTTAGAGTGGACAAGAGAGGAAAAGCGATTGATTGAGTTGTTGAAGAAGCAACAGACTGTCAGAAAAAGCAGAAACCCTGATTGAGTTTTTCAATCAGGGTTTCTGCTTTTTTACTTTTCTTCACAGAATACTAATCCTGCGTAGAAAAAACTTTTTTCAACAATTCAGAACCACGAGCCATCGGATTTGCCCGAATGTTTTGCTCTTCTTTAGCTACCAATTTGAATAATCCATCCATTGCCAATTCCGTAGCATAGTCTTTCAAATCTGGATTAACTTTCTGAACTAAAGGAAGTTTATTGTATCTATTTACCAAATTTGTGTAGCTTTTTGTTGCGTTCACTTTGTCTAAGGAAGCAGATATTTTTGGTAAGAATGCGGCTTTCAACTGAGTAGAAGTTGCTCTTTTAAGAAAATCTGTGGCAGCCGTTTTGCTATCGCCTTTCAAAATATTGAAAGCATCCTGAATAGTAAGTTGCTTAATGGCACTTACAAAAATAGGCTTTGCTGCAGTTGCGGCATCTTCTGCGCCTTCATTCAAAGTGGTTACAAATTTGTCAACTTCTCCTCCCAACCCAATATCCCTCAATGTATTTGCTACCTTGATTGCATCTGGTGGGAAAGGGATTTTAATGAGAGAATTACTATTGAAACCTCCCTTTGCGGATGCGCTGGAGACTCCTTTGGTAATTCCCTGAATTAATGCTTGACGCAAACCTTGAGAAGCTTCGCCTTCCGTCAATGCAACACCGCCACCAGTCAGAATTGTGTTGGTTGTGCTTAGGATTTGCTCACTTGTACAAGCTGTAGAAAGGAAGAGAACTCCAATCAGTAGTAAATTAAATAGTCTCATTTTTTTCATAGATGTATTCTTTAAGATGAACATTCGATTTTCTATCTCCAAAAATGTACAAATGTTCTGAAAAAAGCGAAAATCAAATGTCAATAACTTGTTATGAGTAATTTGATGGTTTAATAAACTAGGTTTTATTTCGATTTTACTTCATCTGATACACCAATGACAATGGTCTTTTATAGTATTCGTTAAGTTTGTAACTTACCTCAACTTCAAAAACCACTAAATCAACAGATGAAAATTATTCGTAGCTTTTTACTGATTGTCAATTACAAGACATTCATTATTGCCGTACTTTCCATTGTATCTACTTATTTATGCCATGAAAATGGCTATATGGCAAACTTTCCACTCACTTTAATTAGTGTGGCGATTGTGTTTCCTATCGTCTTCTCAATCAATAGTGCCTACACAAGGCGAGAAAAAGCGCTAGAATACTATGCCAGTATCAAATCTAGCATGGTAGCTTTGTTTTTTGGAGCGAGAGATTGGGTAACTGTAACCCCTAATCCACTTCCGAAGGCATTTGCCATGCAGTTTAGAGATAATTTGGAGGCAATTAAAGGATTGCTAATGAATGGCGACCAAAAAGATATTGAACTAGACAAAAAAGTATATGTGGAGTTCGATAAACTTTCCAAAATGATTCAGCAATTTCGGGAGAATGGGGTTGCCCCACCCGAGATTTCCCGTGCAAATCATTACCTCCATTGTATTATGGAATCTTTCGAGAATATGCGAAATATTGCCTATTATAGGACTCCAATTACCCTGCGAGCGTATAGTAAAGTCTTTATCTATTCATTCCCCGTACTTTATGGGCCTTATTTTGCCTATGCCTACGAAGAGTACAAGACGTATCTCACGCTGATGATGCCCGTTTTGTACAGTTTTGTTTTAGTAAGTCTGGCAAATATTCAAGAGCTGTTGGAGAACCCTTATGATGAATGGGGGGAAGATGATATCCAATTGGATATTGATGAGATTTCCGAGATTTTGAATGGGTAAAGTGAGTATTAAGCACGTTGTGCTATTTACTGTTTTTGCATCTCGCTTTAAATGAGACTGTTAAGAACTTGAAATAGGAATTTATTTAAACTGAACTACTTATATATAGCCTCATCAAAATTGGTTTGGCTGTATATTCACCTGAAAATAGACTTTAGCGAACAGGCAAGTCAATAATGAATTCAGTTCCTTGGTTGGGCTTACTTCGCACATGTATATTCCCACCCAGTTTATGAATGGTCGTTCTGGCTGAAAACAGCCCTAAACCCTTGCCTTCGTAGCCTTCGTGGAAAGTCTGATAAACACCAAACACTTTCTCTTCATACGTCTCCAAGTCAATTCCTAAGCAGTTGTCTGTGAGTCGTATCTGCGCTTTGTTGTCGTCAGATACCACAGAAATGCTTATTTCTGGGTCAACATCTTTCTTCCGAAATTTGATGGCATTGGCAATTAGTTCATAAATCACTCCTTCTAGTAAAGAGGAATCTGTCTTCAAAGAATAATTGCTATCGAAATTTTTGTGTATTTGTGTTCCAGAATCAACTATTTGCGCATTCAATGCATTCTCCACTCTAGAAATTGCTCGGTTCAGATTAACAGATTCCCAAAGCAGTTTTCTGTTCGTCTTTTCATGCAAAATCTCACTCAAATCCTTAATGACATCGTCTAGTTTGAGAGCCATTTGTTTCACATTCCCGAAAATATCTTTGTAGCCTTCATGGTCCTGCTTGCTTTTATCCATTTCAAAAAGCTGAATTAGCCCCAACAAACTGGCAACAGGTCCACGAAAGTTATGAGCCGCCAAAAAGGCAAACTGCTGAAGTTGTTCATTATATTTTTGTAGTTGGAGATTGGAATCAGATAGCTGGCGAGTTCGTTCCTGCACCTGAAGTTCTAAATCTTGATTATAGATTCGGAGTTGGTCATTTTTCTTATGAATAGTATCTTTCGCCACTTCAAGCTGAGAGTTTTTGTTGACCAATTCATCTCGCTGTAGTTCAATCTGTTTCGTCCTTTCCTGCACCATTTCCTCCAAATTCTCATTACTCTTGTTGAGTTGGGAAATCATGTTTTCCCGCTCTTTAATGAGTTTCTGATGCTCTAAAGCTCTGTCGAAAGTCCTTTCCAATAAATCTCTTTCCCAAGGCTTATTCAAATAGCAATAAATACCACATTCGTTAACCGCTTCTTTAATCACAGACATTTCGCTGTAACCAGTCAAAATCATCATTAATACGTCTGGATGTTGTTTGCTAACAATTCGGAGCAACTCCAACCCTGTCATCTCTGGCATCATTTGGTCTGTCACCAAAATATCTATTGGTTCGGTTGCCAAGATTTCCAATGCCTCTCTGCCAGATTCTACCGTAGTGATGTCATACTTCTTCCTAAAAAGCGATTTGAAGCTTCTTAGGTTGATAGATTCATCATCAACATATAATATTTTGCTTTTTGTTGCTAACATGGAGATAAATGCGAGATAATTTGGAAGCTAATTTATAGGTATCCTTTGCAAATGACAACAGATTGGTGTCATCAAATATAAATCTGTTGCTAAAACCCATGCTGATTGCTCAAATAAGCTCATCTGTCAGGCATAAACAATTTATTTTTTATGAATTGTTTATCTGTCAGCGTTTTTAGGAAAGTAATAATCTCTGATTGCTCTTCCGAAGAGAGTGGAATTCCCAATTTTCCATCAGTTTTCAATTTCTCATCTAGGGTTGGCGTATTTTTCACTTCACTATTATAATGTTCCAATACTTCTTGCAAATTCCTGAGCCTTCCATCGTGCATGTAAGGCGAGGAAACCGCTATATTTCTTAGACTAGGAACTTTGAATTTGAATTTATCAGTTGGTTGGAGTGTGATATTCGCCCTGCCTTCATCATTTTCATTGAAAACCTCCAAACCATTATTTCTGAAAGATTGGTCGGTAAAGAAAGCTCCGCTGTGACAGCTTGCACACTTTTGCTCAAACAGGTTTAATCCTTTCAATTCTAAATCAGTAAATTCTTCTTCTCCTTTCAAATATTGGTCGTATCTGGAATTGGCAGAAACTAACATGTTCATGTATTGGGAAAGAGATTTCAAGAACTTTTGAGAAGTAATTTCCCCTTCTCCAAAAGCAGATTTGAATAGCTCTTGGTATTTCGAGGAATTTCTAAGCCGTTCCAAAACTGTATCAGGCTCATTTCCCATTTCCACAGGGTCTTTAATTGGAACGAGCGAAAGTAAATCCAAGTTAAAAACGCCACCATCATGGAAAAAAGTTTTTTGCCAAGCTAAATTTTGCAAAGCTGGCGCATTTCTGACTCCAAGCTGGTCGCCAATTCCATGGCTGACTGCATGGCCAGCATTGGCAAAAGCCGCTCCTTGATTGTGGCAACTTGCGCAGGAAATGGTGTTGTCTTTCGAAAGCATTGAATCGAAGAAAAGAGATTTTCCCAACTCGAAACCTTCTGTAGTTACCTTGTTTTTGGAGAAATTGTAAATAGGTTCTGGAAAAGACTCTGGGGAAATAAATTCTATATTTAGCATTGGTTCTGAATCAGAACCGCAGCTATTTAGGGTAAAAAGTATAAATAGGGATAGAATTGAAAATAAAATTCTCATGACTCTTGCATTAGGTTTCATGTTGGCTTATTATTTGACTTATAATGAAAGAAATAGAAGTTAGATGTGTTCCTTCTGGAGAAGGGCCTCATATGTATTCAAATTTAAGTACAAAAACTATATCAATTAGTGGTAGAGTTGAAACTTATTATGAAAATTTTAAAGAGATATATATATTGATCCTTTGACAAGAATGGATTGAAGAATACTTAAAGCAGAAAGAACAACATGAACTTATACTCAAATTCAAATTTACTTACTATCATGAATTTGTACCTCGAATACTCGTTGAGTTCTTCAAAGCTCTAGAGAAATATGAGTTGAAATTTGAATCAAAGATAAGAGTTGAATGGTACTACCTTGAGAAATATTATAAAGATGATTATGATGAAGACATGTATAATGCAGGATTAGAATTAAAGAGTCAGGTTAATTTAGAGTTTAAGCTAATCTCATACTAGGAACAAGTATAATGCATCGACTTAGCTCATTGCTAAGCATAGCTGACTGAATATCTGCACTCAGAATCATGGATGATGTGGCTTTGGAAGTCAGTCTAAAAACTTGAAATGGAATCAGACAGAAAATTATATTTAAACGCAAAACCTAACGACAGCTAAAGGGGCATGTCCGCCCCGTGAGACAGCCACGTCATTTAGCTAAGTGCGGTATGATAGTTATAATGAGCGTATTAAAAGCTCAAAACGGAGATATATTTAAGCTAGACCGCTTAGCTGATTTTGGGAAAATGAAATCCATTTCTCAGAAAGCATAATACTTGTTGTGTTGCAGACAAGCTTATCTTGTAATGAACTCATTCCCATTTTCGATTGAGAATTTAATCACTCCAACACCTTTTGCATAAAAAAGTTCCTTCAATTCGTTTGGATTGAGTTCATCTAAGAACTTGAAGCGCATGACTTCCGTATAAATGATGTTTTCTAGTTGGTAATCTTTTACAATTTCCGATTCTACATTGCTTTCTCTTGGCGAGTCAGAAACAAAATCATAAGTGGCAGATTTAGGGTTTGGAGAAAGGATTTCCAACGCTAAGTAATACTCATTTTCGCCACTTGCTTTCAGGCGAATTTGGAAATTGAGATTAGGGGATGTGTTTGCTATCGAAGTGATTTTCTCGAAACCAATAAAAGTCCTTCCGCAATCATCCGAATCAGAAACTCCAGCAGAAAAACCCTCTTTTTGAGTTACAGAAAATAAAAAAGGAGTTGTTCTATTCTTTGTGAATTGGGTGTTTGAACTGTTGTCAGGCGAAACCCATTCTCTGGCTTCTTTCCTGTATTCTGATATTTTTTGAACATCAAAACATCGGTCTTCGTAGCAGGAAGTAAAAGAAAGCAATAAAGTTAAGAATAGAAATAACTGAGTAAGACGGGGTTTGTATTTCATTTTGGCAGTAAGTTGAAAGTCATTTTTATGACAACTGAGTATATAAATACGCAAAATTCTACTTAAAAGTTTTTATATGAATAAATGTTCATGTATTTGTACGTGAACAATTAGACAATGTTACTATGATTACAACCAAACGAGAAATGTCATTAGATAAGCTTGCAAAAGTGGCGCAAGTGCTAAAAACCATTTCCCACCCTGTCAGATTAGAGATTTTGGAAGCCTTGGAAGAAGAAGAACCTTTGGCAGTTGGCGAGATTCTGGAGCGAGTAGATGCAAAAGTGGAGCAATGCATGCTTTCGCATCATCTTATTAAAATGAAAGATAATGGAATTTTGACTTCGGAAAAACAAGGAAAGCATATTTATTATAGCTTAACTGATAGACAAGTACTCAATATTTTCGATTGCATGGAAAAGTGTGATTTCTTGTAAATCTCAGCTTTTTTTTACCTTAATAAATGAACACTCTTAAATATAGTCATAAGTGGAAATTCTAGGTTATTCAACAGCATTACTCATTGGCTTGTCTTTAGGGCTAATGGGCGGAGGCGGTTCTATCTTGACTGTGCCCGTGATGGTTTATATTTTCGGATTCAACCCTATTTTGGCAACGGCTTACTCTTTGTTCGTAGTGGGCGTTTCGTCTTTTATAGGCATGTTGGGGAAGCTGAAACAGAAATTGGTGTCTTTCAGAATAGCAATTATTTTTGCCATTCCCGCCTTCGTTTCAGTATTCTTCACTCGTAGGTATCTGCTCCCGATGTTGCCAGAAACTCTGTTGGATTTGGGTGGATTTGAAATCTCGAAAAGTGTCGGAATCATGTTACTTTTCGCAATAGTGATGCTTGTGGCTTCTTTCTCGATGATTCGGGGAAGAAAACAATTGTCTGAAATGGAATCGAAGGGGGGAAATCCAACCAAAACAGGACAAATCATGTTGCAAGGATTGGGCGTGGGTTTGCTCACAGGAATAGTTGGCGCAGGAGGAGGTTTTTTGATTATCCCCGCATTGGTTCTGTTGGCGAAATTGCCCATGAAAACTGCAGTAGGAACGTCCTTACTCATTATCTCCGCCAATTCCCTAGTTGGTTTTGTGGGCGATTTACAGTCGGGAAGCGAAATTGATTGGAAATTTCTACTTATTTTTACTAGTATCGCTATTTTAGGCATTTTGGTAGGAAATTACTTCTCTACCAAAATTGAAGGAGCGAAGCTGAAAAAAGGCTTTGGCTGGTTTGTACTGATAATGGCAATTGTGATACTCGGAAAGGAGTTATTGTAGTAGCAAGTAATGAGTAGTTAGTATTGAGATAAAAAAAAACTGTAGCCGACAAACTCCAGTTTGTTGGAAGGCATCACGAAAAACCATGCTGAAATAAAAATAAAACAAACGTGAAAGTAGAATCATATAAAATAAAAGGCTGGAAGGAGCGAGAAACAGGCTTGCTGATTTCCGAAAATGAAGATTGGATTCTGACAAAATACATTCCTGTAGATTATGTGGTAGATGGCTTCAAGTTGTATAACAAAACATTTGTCAAAGGCAGGAAATCCAAAAGAGGAGAAGCGCAGATTGCCAAGGTGCTGGAATTGAAAGAAATCCAACCGAATAAACCAGAAAGTTTCAGTTTTAAAAGCACAATTGAGCTGTTGGAGTGGAGCGAAGAAAAATATGGATTATTCGAGTTCCAAAACAAAGACGAATCGGATGTTTACTACGGAATACTAAGCGATTATAAAAATGACTCCGTATATATAGATACAATAAGTATGGATGGCGAAGTGGAAGAAACGGATTATACAAAATTCAAACTCAACCAAATCCGTTCCATCACTTTTGAAACAGATTACTTCAACTCAATAAGATTGTTGATGAACGATAAACTGAGAGATGCCGAAAATCAAGAATAATGATTTACAGATTTCCGATATTACTAAATAAAATAAATGTAGCCGACAAACTCTAGTTTGTCGGAATTTGGCTAAAGCCATACTTTCCTTCTTTCGCTTACTAGCGATGAAATTCGCTAGTAAGCGAAAGAAGGAAGTCTTTTAGTCTTGATACTCAATACCCACTACCCACTACTTGATACTATTACAATGAATATAGAACAAATTTACACAGGTTGTTTGGCGCAAGGAGCTTATTATATTGAAAGCGAAGGCGAAGTGGCAATTATTGATCCTTTGCGAGAAGTCGCTCCATATATTAAGCGGGCGGAGAGAGATAATGCCAAAATCAAGTACATTTTCGAAACGCATTTCCATGCCGATTTCGTGAGTGGACACGTAACTTTAGCAGAGAAAACGGGAGCGGAAATCGTTTATGGCCCAACTGCCAAAACCGATTTCGATTCTCATATCGCCACCGATGGAGAAATTTTCCAACTCGGGAAAGTCCAAATCAAAGCACTCCACACGCCAGGACATACTATGGAAAGCACCACTTATTTGCTTTTGGATGAGAACGGGAAAGAAGAGGCCATTTTCACAGGCGATACGCTTTTCTTGGGAGATGTGGGCAGACCAGATTTGGCGCAAAAATCTAACGAAATCACGCAAGAAGATTTGGCAGGGATTCTTTACGATAGTTTGAGAACTAAAATTATGCCTTTGCCAAACGAAACCACGGTTTATCCAGCTCACGGAGCAGGTTCTGCCTGTGGTAAAAACATGATGGCGGAAACCGTGGACACGCTCGGAAACCAAAAGCAGATGAATTACGCTTTACGTGCCGATATGACAAAAGCCGAATTTATCGAAGAAGTTACCGATGGATTGTTGCCTCCGCCAGCTTATTTCCCGTTGAATGTGGCAATGAATAAAAAAGGGTACGAAAGCATAGATATCATATTAGAAGCAGGTGCGAAGCCACTCAATCCAACCGAATTTGAACAAACTGCCAATGCTACTGAGGCATTAGTTTTGGATGTTCGGACAGAAAAAGATTTTGCAAAATCCCACATTCCGAGCAGTATTTTCATTGGTTTGGATGGGACTTTTGCTCCTTGGGTTGGGCAATTGATTGTAGATGTGAAAAAGCCAATTTTGTTGGTCGTAGAAGAAGAGAACGAAGAAGAAGCGGTAACTCGCTTGGCAAGAGTCGGTTTTGATAGCACAATTGGCTTTTTGAATGGCGGAATTGAAGCATGGAAAAAAGCGGGGAAGGAAACTGATTCCATCAACTCTATTTCCCCAGCCCAATTTGCCGAGGAAATCAAAAGCAACGAGTTGGAAATTATAGATGTCCGCAGAGAGGGCGAGTTCGATGCAGAACATATCGAAAATGCACTTAATTTGCCACTTAACAAAATCAATCAGCACCTGAATGCTTTCCCCAAAGAAGGCAATTTCTATATTCATTGCGCAGGCGGTTATCGTTCTGTCATTGCTTCCTCAATTTTGAAATCGAGGGGAATCCACAATATGATTAACGTAGAAGAAGGCTTTGATGTGATTAGGGAAACAGATGTTCCGAAAATAGTTTTTGTTTGCCCTTCAACACTCGCTTAGGAACGGGGAATAAATAAATGCGTGTTTTGTCGCAGTTTATTTTTGAGGCTAGTTTAGGCAAAAAAGTTTGGTATAGCACCGCTACGGCACACTTTTTTAACGAAGAATAGCCAAAAAATAAACAAGAGAAAGCAGTATTTTATTTAATTTCCGTTCCTTAGGTTATCAAATTTAACCTTTTGTATATTATTGAGGAAGCCAGAAAAGCTTCTTCTTAGAATCCTACACCCTCTATTTTAAAGTTATTATAGATTTTATAAAGTAATCTTGGGCATGGTACATTTCAGGCCCAATGATTGCCCTCGTCATGTTTTTGCTCCTCTGGGCGGGCGGTCAATTTGGAGTTTCCTCCACCTTACGAACCTTTTGCTCAATTGGCGGAGTAGGAAAACGTTTCTCTTTCTTCAATTTTGATTGGAAAAGTCAAATTTGGAATGTGGTTTTTATTTCGGGCGCAGTAATTGGCGGTTGGATTGCACATACTTTCCTAGCTTCTGATGTGCCACTTGAACTCTCGCAAGCCACACAAGCCGACTTGAGCACTTTGGGAATTGTCTTCAATGGCGATTTAGTTCCCGAATCTATTTTCAACTGGGCGAATCTGCTCACTCCAACAGGCTTATTTACAATGGTTTTTGGCGGGATTTTGATTGGCTTTGGCACTCGCTGGGCAGGAGGTTGCACTTCGGGTCATGCTATTTCGGGCTTATCTAATTTGCAATTGCCTTCACTCATTGCCGTGGTTGGATTTTTCATTGGTGGGCTTTTTACCACTTTTGTAGTTTTCCCATTGATTTTTGGATAATATAAAAAGGCGTTCTGGGAAGAACACCCTACAGAAAACCATTTCCTAATACTGAAAAAAATATTAAAAGTTATAAGACAATTTAAAACTGTTTTTTGTCTCAATACTTGCTACTTGCTACTCAATACTATTTTATGAAGTTCATCAAAGTCCTTTTTATCGGCATACTTTTCGGAATTATCATGA
>JBLIFI010000092.1:0-12250 GCA_047633715.1 Flammeovirgaceae bacterium | reverse complement strand
GAGCGACATGGAAAAAATTATAGGTACTTTAATTAAAATCTTGATTACTTTTATTTCAACGAGAGAAACACAGGTTGTACTTGTTTTGAGCTACAAAAATCTCGTTTTTTCGACAAAAAAAAGGGTTACTGTGATAAAATGAACATAAGTAACGATTTACGTTGGCATTACTACTATTTTTGCTAGGCTATTTTCAAGTTTTGCATGACAAACAACTACATTATATACGAGATAAAAGAACAACAAGTATACCTTTTACCCGAAAAATGCTTGTTATGGCTCAATAACAATATGTTAATCGTGGCAGATGTACATTTGGGTAAAGTAATGCACTTCCGAAAAGCAGGGATTCCCATTCCCAAACGGCTCATTTTGGATGATTTGAACAAGCTAGCTTCTTTAATCTCCGAGCATAAAGCTGAAAGAGTTCTTTTTCTGGGCGATTTATTTCATAGCCAAAAGAATTCGGAGTGGACTATTTTTGAGGAATGGATAAAGCTATTCCCAAAAATTTCTTTTGAGTTGGTAATGGGA
The DNA here is from genome assembly GCA_047633715.1 of Flammeovirgaceae bacterium. Classification (GTDB taxonomy): domain Bacteria; phylum Bacteroidota; class Bacteroidia; order Cytophagales; family Flammeovirgaceae; genus JBLIFI01. The sequence goes on along the minus strand of JBLIFI010000092.1, from coordinate 11,716 downwards.
AATCATGATTTGTATGCCAAGTCTTTTTTGCCAAATTCAATGAAGGTTTATGATGAATCACTCGTTGAGTTCCCGTTCATATTCACACACGAACCGCTCGAAACTTGTGAAATCCAACCCGATTATTATAATTTAAGTGGGCATTTACACCCCGCGGTTAGCTTGAAAGGGAAGAATGGAGAACGCATAAAATTGCCCTGTTTCTATTTTGGGGAGAAATCAGGATTACTTCCTGCATTTGGGAAATTTACCAGTTCGGCAAAGTATAAATTTGAGAAAGAATGCAAGCTATTCGGGATTGCAGGTAAAAAAGTAATTGAATTAGGTTGATTCAATAGAATTTAAAACTTAGATTTGAATTATTATTAGATTCTGCTTTGGATTAAAACATAAAATTTTTACTTTTGCAGACTGAATTTTGATATTATTAGTTAACACAGAAATATTTTAGTAATGAAAAAAGACATTCACCCAGAATATAAACAAATAGTTTTCCAAGATTTGTCTAGCGACTTCAAATTCATGACTCGCTCAACAATGAAAACAGAAGATACAATTGAATGGGAAGACGGAAATACTTACCCACTTGTGAAAGTCGAGGTTAGCTCTGCTTCACATCCTTTCTATACTGGAAAAGACAACTTCATTTCTCGTGCTGGTAGAGTTGAGCGATTCAACCAGAAATACAAGAAAAAAGACAAAGTAGAAGAAGTAGTAGAAAAAGAACCAGAAGCTTAGTTTTAGCTTCTTGCTTATAACAAAAAAAGCCATTCTTTATAAAGAGTGGCTTTTTTTCATTGGGCTGGATTGAGAAACTGCTAAACTTAAATTTTTCTCCTCAGGTTTACTATCTCACTTTCTTAAGCACGTTGTGCTATTTACTATTTTTGTACTTTCCTATAAATGAGATTGTTAAGAACTCAAAACAGGAAAGTATTTAAATTAGACTACTTACCACTTTACTATTTGATAAATGTACCCTCCACAGCACCACCAAGAAAATGATTTCACGGAAATAAAGCGAGTGATTGATTCCTTCCCTTTGGCTACGCTTATCAGCCAACATGAGGGAGAAATATTTACTACTCATTTGCCTTTGTTTTGGTATGACTCTGCTGGAGAGTTTGGCAAGCTAGTGGGGCATATTGATAAGAATAACCCACAAATAGATTCGTTTAAAAATGGACTAATTATTATTTTCCATGCAACTGACACTTATATTTCCCCCACAGTTTATCAATCTTCGGGAAAATTGCCCACTTGGAATTATATCAAAGTTCATGTGAAAGGCAGATGCTCGATTGTAGAAGACTCGGAGGAAGTCAAAAATGGAGTAATAGAAATGACTCAGAGGTTGGAAATGGGAAAAAGCGAGCAATTTGAATTATTGTCTGACAACAAAGCCATGAGAGGATTTTTACCTTATATTGTAGGTTTTGAAATAGAAATAGAATCTGTTGAGGGGAAATTCAAGCTTTCGCAAGACAAAAACGAAACAGACAAGCAAAACGCAATGACTGAACTTTTCCAAGCCCCAATTACGAGACATAAAAAATATTTGGAGAGAAAATAAATACTTCAAATTGAGGTAGTTTGAAATAGGCAATGCTACTTTGTGGATACTTCGGCACAAGCGGAGTGCCGCCCAGCGGACGCTTGCGCTATGATTTATTATTGTTTGAACATTACCTATTTACAATTACCATTAAAACGCTTTCCTAATTGCATGGAGCGAATTATCCTCTACACAAATACTTTCCCGCCTGAATTCGGTGCCGCACCTTCTCGCCTATTCGATATGGCAAAGGCGTTGCAAAACGAAGGACATGAAGTGCTTGTTTTTACTTCGATACCCAATTATCCGAAAGGTAAAATCCACCCTGATTATAAAGAAAAATTTATTTGTACCGAGGATTTTGAGGGAATTCGAGTTATTCGCCATTGGCAGTTTCCTTCGCACAGCAATCGGTTTTCGAGTCGGTTCGCCACTATGTTTTCTTTGCTGCTTTCCATGTTTTTCACATTCGGAAAAGCCATTTCTTTCAAACCCACAGTCGTTCTATTTCAATATCCGCCCGTGGCAGTTCCTTTAGTTGCAAATTTTTGCGCTTGGATTTCAAAGTCAAAGTTGATTATGAATGCATCTGATTTATGGTCTTTTGCCTTGGCAGATTTAGAAGTCTCCAACAAAAAAAGCATTCTGTCAACATTGGTTGGAGCTTATGAAAAATGGCTCTTCAAGAAATCAGATTTGATTTTAGCGCAATCAGAAGAGAGTTTGGATTTTTTGAAAGCAGGTTTTGCGGCAAAAGCTCAACTTTATCGCACAGGAGTCGATTGCGAACTCTTCGAACAAAAAGAAAATTACCAAGTAGGCGAAAAATTAAAGATTGTATATGTGGGTGTTTTGGGAATGGCTCACGGACTTTTAGAAGTTTGCAAACAAATTAATTTCGCTTCTCTCAACTCGGAACTACACATTTTTGGCGATGGTTTTGAGCAAATTGAAATCCAGAAATATCTTTCAACCAACTCCAACAGAGACATATTTTTACACAGCTCTGTGAAGCATTCAGAAGTCCCCACCATTCTCGCTCAACACGATGTGGCACTCATTCCACAGAAGGCGAATATCTACGGAACTTTCCCCGCCAAAACTTATGAGGCAATGGCTGTGGGCTTACCCATTCTTTTTCATGGTGGAGAGGCAGGAGCTAAATTAATTTCATCGCAAAATATTGGTCTGATTTCCAAACCAATGGACTGGAGTCAACTGAGATTGAACATCTTAGAAATGTCTCAATTCAACTCTGAGCAAATGCAGGAGATGGGAAATAAATCTCGCGAAATTGCTGAGAACCTATTTGATAGAAGGAGAATAGCGACTGATTTTGCAAGTTTGCTTTCGGAAAATTTGACAGGTTGATGTGGTAATGCTAATTCGATTATTTGAGACTTGCTAAGTCTTTGTCATTCAAATTACAGATAATTCCCTACCTATTTCCAAGTCATTTAGAGAGACTTCGCATGTCTTTCTAGCCTACCTCACAAATGGAAGTTTGGAAACTTCCAACAGAAAAAATCGAGGTTCAGAAACCTCAATTAGCAAAAAAATTGGTATTTCTAGTCCATTGCTATTAGTTCTCTCGCAAGATTACCAGTCCAAACAAACACAAAATCTAATTTTAAACAAAATTTAAGCCTAATAATCCTAAAAACTATAGCATAAATTAGAATTGTAGTTATTTTTGAGCGTGAAAGAAAGAATTGTCATTATACCGACTTATAACGAGATAGAGAACATTGAGGCAGTTATTCGTGCCGTAATGGGTTTATCGATTGAATTCCACGCTATGATTGTGGATGACGGCTCGCCTGATGGAACAGGCGATAAAGTGCGTGAACTCCAAACGGAATTCCCCAACCAGATTCTTTTGGAGGAAAGAAAGGAGAAATCTGGATTGGGAACTGCCTATATTCATGGTTTCAAGAAGTGCCTTGTACTCGGTTATGAATATATTTTCGAGATGGATGCCGATTTCTCCCACAATCCGAAAGATTTGGTTTACCTCTACGAAGCGTGTGCCGAAAAGGGTGGAGATATGGCAATTGGCTCTCGGTATGTGACTGGCGTGAATGTGGTAAACTGGCCAATGAGCCGAGTGATGCTTTCCTATTTTGCCAGCCATTATGTGCGCATGATTACGGGAATGCCTATTGCTGACACAACTGCAGGCTTCAAATGTTATTCCAGAAAAGTGCTAGAGAAAATAGACCTAGACAAAATCAGGTTTGTGGGTTATGCTTTCCAAATTGAAATGAAATTCACAGCTTGGAAATATGGTTTCAAATTGGTAGAAGTTCCCATCATTTTTACTGATAGAACAAAAGGAAAATCTAAAATGTCTAAAAATATTATTAGAGAAGCCGTTTTTGGAGTTCTACAAATGAAAATAGCGAGCTGGTTTAGGAAATTTGATTGAGTTTCAGAGTAGGGAGAAAAGATTCTCCTGATTTCAACCCACAAATCCCTTTCTCTTTCCTCCTTTTCCTTTTCTCAAAATTCATATTTGAGAAAAAATCATCTAACTTCCCATCTCCAAATACTCTTTCCCTCTTTCTACATAATGCTTTGCGCCACTTAGGATTCTGGCTTTCATTTCCTCGCTAGTTTGTTTCACAATTTTTGCAGGAACGCCCATTACTACAGAAAAATCAGGAATTACCATTCCTTCCGTAACCAAAGCATGTGCGCCAATTACACAGAATTTCCCGACTTTGGCGTGATTCATAACAGTTGCTCGCATTCCAATCAGCGTATTATCGCCAATAGTTGCTCCGTGAATAATAGCGCAATGCCCAACAACCACTTCCTTCCCGATAGACACAGGAACTCCTTCATCTACATGAACAATGCAGTTATCTTGAATATTTGTACGGTCTCCAATCCGAATTTTATCGGAATCGCCTCGAATAACTGCGCCAAACCAGACGGAACATTCATCTCCTAATTCAACATCTCCAATTACTGTGGCAGTTTTGGCAATAAAAACCTCTTTTCCTTTTTTCATCTTTTGGAGTTTTAGAATTCTGTTTCGAGTTGAAATTTCAATAAAATGATTGGAGACGTAAACTTTTTTGTCAACTTTGTATTCTTAGGAGAGGATACAATAACCCAATCCAACCAATATACAATAACTACAAATGACAAAATTAAGTGTAAATATAAACAAGTTTGCTACTTTGAGGAATGCTAGAGGCGGAAATAATCCTGATTTGGTTCAAGTAGCAAAAGATTGCGAACGATTTGGTGCACAAGGAATTACGGTTCACCCTCGCCCAGATGAAAGGCACATTCGCTATGCCGATGTCTATGCGCTGACTGAAATAGTAACCACCGAATTTAACATTGAAGGAAACCCGAAAGAAGGAAAATTCATGGAAGTAGTTTTGGAAACCAAACCTGCACAAGCCACATTAGTTCCCGATGCCGACAATGCCATTACCTCAAATTCAGGTTGGGATACCGTGAAACACAAAAGCTATTTGCAAGACACCATTGCCGAACTACAAAGTCACGGAATCCGCACTTCTATTTTTGTAGATGCTGACCCAAAAATGATTGAAGGAGCGAAAGAAATAGGCACAGACCGAGTGGAATTATACACAGAAGGCTATGCAGTAAATTACATTTCCGACAAAGAAAAAGCCATTGCCAACTATTTGGAAGTCGCAAAACTTGCTAATCAGCTTGGTTTGGAACTAAACGCAGGACATGATTTGAGTTTAGAAAACTTGAAATACTTTGCACAAACCATTCCCAACTTAAAAGAGGTTTCAATTGGACATGCTCTTGTCTGCGATGCTATTTATTTGGGTTTGGAGAATACAATTCAGCTTTATTTGAGGGAATTGATGGCTTAGGATTTCCCATTTAAAAAGGTTGAAGCGTGGATGCTTGAACCTTTTTAAATGGGAAATGAATACGATTTACTGCAATTTGTAAATCTATTTGCAGAACTTCCGAATGTAATATTCCGACTCTCTCACGCCTAAGTTTCTTGCATAGCTGAAATGATTGCAAGCATTTATGGTGTCTTTATAGAAAGCCAATTCATTCAATCCCATATAATAATAAACGATTCCGTTTCTGTCGTTCAACTCTCTCGCCTTCAAAAAACTGAGGTTGGAGAGTTCATTTTTAGAAGCTTTCTGCTCGGCAATTCCCTTAGTCAAGTAGGCATCTGAGCTGGTTGGATTGAGCTGAATAGCTTTTTCTGCGTAGAAAATAGCCTTTTCTGAACCTCTCAAATGGTAGAGTTGAACTTCCGACATCAATAAATTCACTTTTTCATTACTGATTTCATTGCCCAATAAAAGCTCTATGTCAAGCAATGCTTTTGCATATTTTCTCTTCCTGACTAATGAACTCGCTCGGATAAGATGCATTTCAGGCAAAAAAACATCCGACAACAAAATAGCTTCTGAACTATGATGAATGGCACTTTTTGTTCTATTCTTTTTGACATCTAAAATTCGAGCATACATTGCGTGCGCTTCCACCGACTCAATATCTTGATTCAATGCTTTGCTGACTGAGGAAATAGCGCCTTCTTCGTCTCCCAATTCAAAAAGCACTTTCGCTTTCTCTACATTCTGATTTACGTTGTAATTTTTATATTGAATGAAGGAATAGGAAGCCAATCCAATCAAAAAAACCAAGCCCACGGCAAATGCCCAAATCTCTTTTTTTGACATTGGAGGTTTATACGGCTCTTTCGTTTTTGTCGTATAAGTTGGATTTGGTCTATGCTGATACTGCTTATCTGAGCTGTTTGTGTAAACAGGTGCTGGTTGGAGTAGAGATTGCTGGAGTTGGAAATCGTACTCGGCTTTTTTGAAAGAATCGGAAAGGATTTGGTAAGCCGTGTTAATTGCCTTGAAACTCTCCTCTGCCTTCGGGTCGTTCAAATTCTTGTCTGGATGGAACTCAACTGCCTTCCTTTTATATGCTTTCTTAATCTCCGTCTCATTTGCTTGCGAAGAGATTTCCAGTATTTCGTATAAGTTTATCAAAGTCAGAAGCTACTTACGTGGTTGATGGATAGATTTTTCAAAAGCTAATTTACTCATAAACTCGCATTTGTTCTTAATCGATTTAATAGTTGGACTAATTAAATGATTAGATTTTAAGGATATATAAAAACAAGATTATATATTGAAAGAGAAAAGTAAGTTGGGTTTTTAAAGAGACACTTAAACAAATAATTATAAATTTATGAATGACATTTCTTCAAACCCTCATTTACCAGTTGATGTACTATTAGGAAATATATTAAATACATTCTTGAGTTTGAATCATGAAGTAGACTTTAAAAATGCCATTTCAAAAGGTCTAAGTAAAAAAATAACCTTACATCAATCTGACTTAAAAATATCTGATGTAGCAGAACTTGACTTTGATAATAGGATAAATGTACATAATAATTTTTGTCAGTTTTATTGGTGCATATGTTATACTTCCATCCTATTCTTTGATAAAGGAATATTAGAAAAATTACACACCGAAAAATTTAGAAATCACATAAAATTAGACAATGAAGAACTTAAAGAAGCATATGAAGTTTTTTTAGCTGGCATTGGCTTGTTAGATAATGATAAACCATTAACAGTACGCTCAAAATTTTTTGAATTACCGAACCCCTTCAATAATGTTAACAACGAATATGTTGGCTTTGCGAATGCAATATATTCTTACGGAATGACTTTTATTTTATTTCACGAATATTCACATTTTACATTAAATCATGTTGAATCTAATGTGAACAATGAAAAAAATGCTGACTCTTCTGCGTATTGGACAATGGTTTGTGATATTGATGATAAAGAGGAAAAAACAGCTATTTTAGGAATACTTACAGCTTTGACTGCCTTGATTTTCTTAGATTCAACATTGATTGGCGGTCAAACGCATCCTGATGGGGACGATAGAATTTTAGACGTTTTACAAAATTTAGATTCAGAATATGACAACTATTGGGGTATTGTTTGTATCCTAATAAAAATGTGGGCTTTTGAGTACAATTTAGATGAAAATTTTCCGATTGTTACAGAAAGTGATACGTGGAAAGAATATTCTGAAATTTTATTTTCACATCTAAAGACAATAAAAAAAACTGAATAAACAATAATCACGAATGAAACATTTAAGGCAATTAATCAAAGAAACAGCTCCAGTAATCATTGGAATTCTGTTTGCTTTTATCAATAACTGGAATGAAGATAGAAAGGATACAGAGTACCTGAATCAAATATTTTCCTCTATCGAAAAGGAATTAGAAGAAAGCAATATAGATGTAAAAAGAGTTCTTCCTAAGCAAATGGCATTTATTGACAGCATAGAAACTTACTTGAATAATGAAGACGTTTCATTATACGTATATCAAACAAAGAAAAAGAACAACGAGAAAGAATATAAACCCTTTCTCGTTGTTCCAATTTTTCTAAAAACTCACTTTTGAATTAAACCACACCTTGGTCAATCATCGCATTTGCCACCCGTACAAATCCAGCCAAGTTCGAGCCTTTTAGGTAATTTACATTCTCCTCCCCCTCCCCATACTCCACGCATTGCTCATGAATTCCCTTCATAATAGTCTTTAATTCCTCATCCACTCGTTCTTTCGTCCATGAAAGTCGCAGGGAGTTTTGAGTCATTTCCAAGCCAGAAGTTGCCACTCCGCCCGCATTGGAAGCCTTGCCAGGTGCATAAATCACATTGTTAGCCGCAAAATGGCTTATCGCCTCCGAAGTAGTTGGCATGTTTGCACCTTCCGCCACAAGCTTACAACCATTTTTCACGAGCGATTTTGCACCTTCTTCTTCTAGCTCATTTTGCGTAGCACAAGGCAAGGCAATATCGCATTTCACATCCCACGGTCTTTTATCAGCCTCAAATTTCGCAGAACTATATTCCTTCACATATTCTTTAATTCTTCCTCTTTTCTCATTTTTCAGCGTCTTCACAAACTCCAATTTCTCTTGCGTAATTCCTTCCTCGTCATAAATATAACCGCCCGAATCTGAAAACGTAACCACTTTTGCTCCCATCTGAATTGCTTTTTCGCACGCATATTGTGCCACATTTCCAGAACCGGAAATTACCACCGTTTTCCCCTCTACCGAGTCGCCTTTGTGCTCCATCATCTCCCTCACAAAATAAAGTAAACCGTAGCCAGTTGCCTCCGTTCGGAGCAAAGAACCACCCCACTTCACACCTTTTCCCGTGTAAGTTCCTGTGAACTCATTCGACAAACGCTTGTATTGCCCAAACATATAACCAACCTCCCTTGCTCCCACTCCAATATCTCCCGCAGGAACATCCGTTTCAGGGCCAATATGTCTGAAAAGTTCCGTCACAAAACTTTGGCAGAAACGCATCACTTCCTCATCACTCTTCTTTTTCGGGTCGAAATCTGCGCCACCCTTTCCACCGCCCAAAGGCAGGCCTGTGAGCGAGTTTTTGAAAGTCTGTTCAAAACCTAAAAACTTCAAAATAGACAAATTTACACTTGGGTGAAATCGCATTCCCCCTTTATAAGGTCCAATAGCAGAATTGAACTGCACCCGAAAACCCTTGTTAATTTGCACCTCATTATTATCATCCAACCACGGAACACGGAACAAAATAGCACGTTCAGGTTCACTCATTCGCTCCAATATTTTCGCCTTCTTATACTTGGGGTTTTCCTCCACAAAAGGGACAATAAACTCCGCCACTTCCTCCACCGCCTGTAAAAACTCCTTTTCATGAGGCTGTTTGGCTCTCACCAACTCCACAAACTCATTAATTTCATTCTGATATTTACTCTCTGACATGTTGATTTTAGTAAGGTTTCCAATCAATTAAAAAAAACTTCTCCAAGCTACAAATTTCAATTAAAAAACCAACTAATTGGCAGGAAGGAATAGTTACAGAATCCAGTTCAAAAACGAAGAGGCTAAGCCATATCGGACAAGATTAAAACTCTTTTGATTGGATTTTACTAATTGCTAATTGATGAAAGGAAAATAAGCCCTCAACCAACTTGAAAGTCTATTCCTCAAATCAGTTCCGCCAAATCTGGGGAAGTTTTTAGCCATCAAACAAATGATTAGACCTGCCAAGTCTCTGAGACTTGGCAGGTCTTTATAGTGGTTTCCTCCCCAAATTTGAATGCGGTGGCATTGCGATGAAGAAGCTTGAACGATTGAGGTACCTTGATTAACTAATTTTAAACTGCAAAACCATATTTGGTTTGGCAGTAACTTGACGACTCAAAAGCAAGTCCTATCAGAAAGTCGTGGCACAGTCCTAATTCATACCTCTACTCTCTGATGGAACTTGCCTTCAAGTCGAGACGTAAAAAGTCAGATAGTAATCAACTGCTTATTTTAAAACTTTGTATTTGTAATCATAGTAATCATCCTGACTGTTTGCTCTGCTACTAAGTTCCCTAGTGAATAAAAGACTATCGTTGATAGAAATAATTTTCACATTGAGAGTGTCTTGAAGAACTAGACTATTTGTAAAGTTGCTAAAAACATATCGATATACTTCTAACTCTTCATTTCTACTAGTCCAATACCAATTACCTGTAAGGTCTCCACTAAAACAACCATGTTCTAATTTGTATTCAAAATTGGGTTGGTAGTAAGTCTTATCATTTTTTTGGCAACTTGATATTACAATCACTCCTGTTGATAGTGGATATCGCAATATCTCTCCCTCTGTCCAAATATTTTCTGTCAACTGTTTTTCTTCTTTCGATAGTTTTGTTTCAGTTTCATCATCACATGAGATGAAAGTTATTAGGAATAATAGATAAAGGAACTTTTTCATAGTTTGAAATAATATGATTATGGTAAAAAATCAGCTTTTTTTTACCACTGAAAAGCATGAAATAAGAATTATTTTTTTTGAACTCCTCCCACATCCTTAAATCCTTTTTACCTCGTAGTCAACTCCTTAAAAATCCCTTCCAATGAAGCTTTCTCTTGGCTCATTCCCAAAATCACCCAATCATTTTCCACAGCCATTTTGAAAATATCGGCTCTAATATCTCTCTCCATGGCGAAAAGCAGGTAACTATTATTTTCTAGTTTCTCGAATCGAGTAAAGTCTTCAATTTGAGAGAATTTGGAAGCATCTGATATTTCCTCTTGGAACTCCACCCGAACAGTAACTTCTACTTTCTGGTCGAGTCGTTCAATCACATCATTCGCTACAATTTCCCCATCCCGAATAATGATTACTCGATCGCACAAAGCCTGAACTTCCTGCATAATATGTGTGGAGAAAATTACGGTTTTATCTCTGCTAATTTGTCGAATCACTTGGCGAATTTCGGAAATTTGATTGGGGTCAAGTCCCGTAGTAGGTTCATCCAAAATCAGTACTTTGGGGTCATGAATCAACGCCTGCGCCAACCCGACTCGTTGCCGATAGCCTTTGGAAAGTGCTCCAATCAGCTTATTCTGTTCTTTGGTCAATCCAACTAGCTCCACAATCTCAGCAACTCTTTCCTTCGCTTTCTTTCCCGTAATTCCATGCAACGAAGCGGAAAATAACAAATATTCATGCACAAACATCTCCAAATAAAGCGGATTATGCTCAGGCAAATAACCAATTTGCTTGCGGACTTCAATCGGGTTTTGTTGCACATCAAATCCACAAACCTCCACCGTTCCCTCAGTTGGCGTAACGAAGCAGGTGGCAATTTTCATGGTCGTAGATTTCCCCGCCCCATTTGGCCCAAGGAAACCCAAAATCTCACCTTGCTTTGCCTCAAAGGAAATATTATTCACAGCAAGTTGCTCGCCATAAGCTTTAGTAAGAGATTTTACAGAAAGAGACATAATTTTGATTTATGATTTATGATTTACGATTTACGATTTACGATTTACGAAAAATGCGAGATGCGCTTTTCGGTGCAAGTATTTCTGAAATTTTTATACAAACCTCATATTGTACTTGTAAGTTCTTAGGAACTTACAAGATTCGAGTCCTTAGACTCGAAGAAGATACATTTTTTTTTAGAAGAATAATGCTTCAACAAAAAGCAATCAGAATTACTCCAAACTATCAATTTACATTCTGAAAAGAATAATAACATGTATGTTTTTATTTGTTTTTTTATTTTTTTTACTACTTTTCTTTCATTTTATGTTTTTTTTT
>JBLIFI010000091.1:0-12284 GCA_047633715.1 Flammeovirgaceae bacterium | reverse complement strand
ACTTCTAATCAGTTGCCTTGTCCGCTCACTCACATTGATTTGTAACGCTTTTCTTGACATCGCTTTTTAATGAAAATAATATCGAATTTAAAAATGCAATATATAAAAAAATACAGGCGTAAACTTAGAACTCAATGCACTAGCCTTTTCAAAGGCGTCCAGTTTTTGTTCACGCCAATCACTTCCCTAAATATCTCCAACAAACTGAGTTGGAATTTTGGAGAGGTTCGGTTGATTGCGTGCAAAAGTGGCTCGGAAACTCCATAACCTAGCTTTGCCAAGTTTGCAACCAAGACAGAAGTGGTTTCCGAAAGTGTTTTACCTTCCGCCACCATCGCTTCTGCTGGAATAAATACCGCTTTTTGTCTGAGACTGAGTTGAGTGAGTTTCATAGTTAAATTGATGAAATAGTGAGTTTGTGATTTAGTAAATTATATGATTGGAATTAGCAAGACAGATGGGACTCGAATGGCACAGGCCACCCCAGGGCTGTTAAGTCATGCTTCTACAAGGGTTTTTATTGTGAATAATAATATTTTTTATTACATAAAAATCACATAACCCTGCAAAATCTGCATCAAAAAAAATCTTAGTAACGATTAAAAAATAATTTTTAGTTATTTTTTTGTTAAAAAAGGCGGAAAATTGAGTTTGCAAAAGGGCGACTTAACAGCCCTGCAGGCCACCCTGCCACAATTCCAGCGTAACAGGCTAGAAGTAAGTCAAACTTGACTTTTACAGATAATTGAAAGACTAATGGTGTTTTGCCAATTAAACTACTGTCTTGTGTATTAGTGAAGCGGACGAGACTCGAACTCGCATCTCCAGCACCCAAAGCTAGAAGTAAATCCTGCTTGACCATTTTCTGATAATGGCAGAATTAAATGGAGTGTTACCAATTACACCACCGCTCCATGAAGAAGGCAGGCTACTGCCTTCATATTTAAAGATAAGATAATTTCCCGACTGAGCTTTAATCAGAAAGAGAGAAGTAAGTTGAAATTGACCTTATCTATTTCCTTTTGTTTATAGTTTTCAAATTTAATTTAAGAATCAAGGTAATTGCCTGAGTAGTCATGGTAAAGAGTTGAAGTAACCCATGCTTGACCTTGATTGTATGACAAAGTAAAAGAGGTTGTACGCAATCTATTTACGTAGAATAATTTTATTTGATATTTTTTGATTTTTCTTCTGTTTTCCAATCAGATTACTTTATCTGCCGAAAGTTTCCTAACTTTCTTGTTTTTAGCAAGCGAGTGTCGCCCAGTTAAGAATAGCATCGACTACCGACTTGCCAACATTGATTCAAGGCTCGAGGGCGAGTCCTATAAGAAGCCTTGAATAGCAAAAAAGACACAAACTTAGCTTGGTACGTAAGTGCTAAGCATAAATCATAAAATCTATGAAACAGAGTTTTACTTATTACCTCACATTGTTCGTACTCAAGCTAAAAGGCCTGAAAAAAATATTCAGCGAAAGTCCAGTAGATTTCGAGAAAGTACGAAAAGAAGATGTTCACAATCCCAAAAGCAGTTTCCTAAAGAAAAATACAACTCGTAAATTCAAAGTTTCAGCCACTTCAATTACCGAAATCAAAACGGAAGCTGCTTCTGATAAATTATTGATATTCGTTCATGGAGGAGCTTTCATTTCGGGCCCTGCGCAACACCATTGGGATTCTATTGAGCAACTCGCCAAGCAGACTAATTATACCATTTGGATGTGTGATTATCCGAAAGCACCTGAAAGTGATATTTCGGAAATGTCGGAAAATATGGATTTAGTGTATAGTACTGCACTTGAGAAATATCAACCAGAACAAATCACATTTATTGGAGATTCGGCAGGAGCGACTCTCATCACAACTTTGATTCAAAGATTGATTAAAAAGAATATCGAATTACCCAGTAAGCTAATTCTCATTTCCCCAGTTATGGATGCTTCTATGTCCAACCCAGCAATAGAGGAAGTAGACAAAGTTGACCCAATGCTTTCTAAGGCTGGTATATTGAGTGCCAAAATAATGTGTGCAAAAAACCTCGATTTGAAAAACGAGATGATTTCTCCACTCTATGGCAGTTTTGAGGGTTTCCCAAAAACCATTTTATTCTTGGCAGGGCATGACATTACTTATCCTGACCAAAAACTGGCTTTGGAGAAATTCAATCAAGCAAAAGTAACTATTGAGTTAATTGACGAAGAAAATATGCCACACATTTGGCCACTCTTACCTGTAATGCATGAGGCGAAAGTGGCTTTAAAGCAAATTATAGAAAGATTGAATGGGTAGAATTATAGGTCGAGTTCTATATTCGTAAGACTCCCCTTCCTCTGTTACTGATATAACAACAAAGAAAACTAAACTTTTCATCGATTCTATTTTCGATTTGGGAATATTTCCTTTTGACCCAGAATATGAAACTTCAACCATCTGCAATTCAGTCATTGTTGCTAAATAGTGAATGAAATTAAAATTGGAACTCGCTTCGTGTAATCGTAATTTTTTTATGTAGTTGTTCTTGGAAAGGTTTTGCCAGCCTGAAATTTTTTTGTTAAAAAAACGTACATCCTCTACTTGAAGGTGTTTCCAAAAAGGAGAAATATGAAAGTTATCAAATTCGCTCAGATTTTCGATAAACATTCCCTTCAACTCTCTCAGTTTAATTATATCCCATGGTAAGTTTTTGAGTGTAGTAGCATAAATATTCAAATACTTAAGCTTAGATAATTTTGATATTCCGACTGGCATGAACTCATAACGACAATACATAAGCATCAAAGTATCCAAATTTTTGAATTCATAGACCTCTATTGGCATGAATTCCCCTTTTCCATAAGTAATTAAGAGTTTAGTGATATCATCCTTATGCTGAAGAAGGGAATCTAAATTGTCTGAATCATTAAAAAGTGTTTTGCTATCTTCTTGCCCAAAGCAAGACAGAGAAACAAATAACAATGCAAAAGTCAATCGAATTAAAAGCATAGGTTTAGTTTCTTGATTTCTAAATAGTGTTATCTGGAAATAAATTACTGTTCAGTTACCTGTGAACAGTTGCAATTTGATTTTATCCCTCACAATTATCAGAAAGATTTCCATCAAATTTACTCCAAAATGAAAACTTTATAAAAAAAGTGCGTAACCACCGAAGGTTTTTGGATTTGACGATGTCTAATTAGATAAACAAACTAAAAACTGATACCGCATGAAAAATCCATTGAAGAATTTTGACTTTAGAATGTCCATATTGCTGATGGTTCTCGGCTTATTTAGTGCATGTAGCGATGACGCCCCAACCATAGAAGATGTTGTGGACGATACCGCTCTTGTTGATACCGTGTTTGAAGTGACTGATTGGACTACAGGGACGCATAGTAAATCTGCTGACCCCAATTTTGATGAAGTATTTGAAGATAATACTGTAAAAAGATTAGACATAGTAATTACATCTACCCGTTGGCAAAGTATGCTCGATGACATGACAAGCCTATATGGCGATTTTTGGAATAAGAGGTGCGGGTGGTTTCGCAGACGAAAACCCAATATTTGTTCCCGCAGAAGTATTTTATGAAGGCAAAGAGTGGTACAGAGTAGGTGTCAGATTCAAAGGAAACTCAAGTTTGCAGAACACTTGGCAGAATGGAAATCTAAAATTGTCTTTCAAATTAGATTTTGATGAGTTTGAAGATGAATATCCACAAATTGACAACCAGCGTTTTTATGGATTTAAGAAACTGAGTCTCAAAAATAATTTTGATGACAAATCAATGATGCGTGAAAAAGTAGCGGCAGATGTTTTTAGAGAAGCAGGATTAGCTAGCTCGCATACTGCCTTTTATACTGTGTATGTAGATAATGGCGATGGCCCGATTTACTTTGGTGTATACACTTTGGTAGAAGAAGTAGATGACACAGTAATAGAAACTCAATTTTCTGATGATGACGGGAATTTGTATAAGCCAGATGGAGATGGCGCCAGCTTCGCCTCTGGAACTTTCAGTGAGTCAGTATTTGAGAAGAAAGCCAACGAAGATGATGAAGACTGGTCAGACATCGAAAGTCTTTTTACAACTCTACATGATGCTAAAAGAACCACAAACCCAACCGAATGGAGGTCAGACTTAGAAGCTATTTTAGATACAGATGCGTTTTTAAAGTACCTAGCTGTCAATACCGTAATTCAGAATTGGGATACCTACGGAAGAATGACGCATAATTATTTCTTATACAACAACCCAGATACTGATTTACTAACCTGGATTCTATGGGATAATAATGAAGCATTACAAACTGGTAAAATGGGAGGTTCTTTAGCATTAGATTTTTCTAATCTTACCGCATCCGAATGGCCTTTAATAGAGTATTTATATGCAGATGCCACCTATAAAGCTAAATATGATGCTTTTGTAAAAGAAACTATAGAGGGTGTTTTTGATGCCAGTAGCATACAGGCTACTTATACAAGTTATACAACATTACTAAGTCCTTATGCCACTACTGAGCTTCAAGGGTGCACTTTTTTGAATAACAGTTCTGAATTTCAGACATCTGTAAATGCACTTAAAACACATGTAACACAACGTGTAAGTGCCGCAAATACTTATTTAGATTAATAAGCATTAAAACTTGGGCTAGGCTACATTTTGTGTTGACACAAAATGTAGCCTAATTCATTTCCAAGCAGTTTCAACCTTTCCTAAATCTCAATATAATGTATATTTGGATTCAGATATAACAAAACCAACTATGAAACTCAAAAATAAAACTGCCATTATCACAGGTGCATCAAGGGGAATTGGGAAAGAAGTCGCCATTCAGCTTGCTAAAAAAGGTGTAAATACTGTTTTGGTCGCCCGTGGAAAAGAGGATTTGAAAAAACTCCGCAACACCATTACCAAGCTAGGCGCAGAAACTCTAATTGTTCCTGCTGATATTTCAGAAGAGCAGGAAGTGGAAAAAGTGATGAAGAAGGCAATTAAGCGATTCGGAAAAGTAGATATTATCATCAATAATGCAGGAATTGGTGTTTTCAAACCTGTAGAGGAAATTGAAACCAAAGAATGGGATGATGTGATGCAAGTGAATGTTCGTGGAACTTTCTTACTCACAAAAGCCGTAATTCCCGCCATGAAAAAGCGCAAACAAAGTTGGATTATCAATATTGCTTCTGATGTCAGCAAGCGTACTTTTGCGAATGGCTCGGTCTATTGTGCCAGCAAATACGCCCAACAT
Organism: Flammeovirgaceae bacterium; assembly: GCA_047633715.1. GTDB lineage: Bacteria > Bacteroidota > Bacteroidia > Cytophagales > Flammeovirgaceae > JBLIFI01. The sequence continues at coordinate 7,054 of JBLIFI010000091.1, read as the reverse complement.
GCTTTTGCCGAATCTGTCAGAAAAGAGGTTTCCAGTTTCGGAATTAAAGTCAGCAATATTTACCCAGGCTTGGTTGATACCTATTTTGGAGACACACAACAGGGAATTGACGAGAAGAAAGATTGGCTCAAACCAAAAGACATTGCCAAGGCAGTTCTCTATATTTTGGATGCGCCAAATTATACAGTAATTGATGAAATTATGTTGCATCCGACTGTGCAAGAGTGGTAAGATAGATATAAGATTTTAGAAAAATTAAAGCCTTTTAAAAGTTTTAAACTTTTAAAAGGCTTTAATTTTGTATTCCACTTAATTATTGTTGTTCACTCCAAACCAAGCCTTTCTCTCACAGCACTTGGTTGTCTTTCTAATAGTTCTGCGACTTTGTCAACTCTCTCAAATTTTTTATAGGCTCTATTCATGATTTCAATTTCTCTGTTAGTCCAAAGTTCATAGGCTCTTGCGTATATTTTCCGTGTTTCCAATTCAGGAAACGAAAATTTATATGAATTTTCTCTATTTGGAAGCCTATCTATATGTGGTTTTGCTTTCTCAATGAGTTCATCTATTTCTTCTACAGATAATTTAGGCTCGATTATATTCTGATAATTATCTTCCGATTTCTTGCTGAAGGCTTTCTCCATATTAACTCGGTAAAAATACTATTCAAGCGATTTGGTTCTTTTAATTTCATGACATTTGCATTGCGGAACGAGACTCAATAAGCCATTATCTCTCAGTTTTTTTAGAAATTATCGAAAATGGAGACCTCCGAATTTATCTTTTTCTACAAGTTTTTTCCTCGCTAAGGTTGGATAGATGTCCGTATTTCTCAAACCGTCTTGATTCACTTGTTCGAGATGCGTTTGAATGGCACGGCTTATTCTTAATGCTTTCTGGTAATCTTCGTGAGTAACACTCATTTGACTGATGGTTAGGTTTTTTTGTGTGATTAAAGCTGATTTTGTATTCTACCCGACTGTTTTGCTAGTCGAGGTTTGCAATGGGATCGGTAGCCGATGCTATCGCCTTCGAACCTCGATTTCATCTGCCGAAAGTTTCCTAACTTTCTTGTTTTTAGCAAGTTAGGAAACTTGCTAACATTGATTCAAGGCTAAGAAGTCTTGAATAGCAAAAATTAAACACTTGATAATCAATTTTTGGGGAAACCAAATCTGTATTGAGCCTGAAATTTAATGTGGTTGAATTTAGCGCAAACAAGCTTTCAATTGCTAACCAATTTCCCCAAAATTGGCGACAACGACTAGCTGGCTTAACTCTCAGGAGTTGCTGGCGAGTTTCTAAAATGTTGGTTTCGGCTCATCAATAGGCAATTCACGAAATCCAACAAAAATACAGTTTGCGTAACATCAATTATAAGAAGTATTATAGTACTATACATTTTTCATTTTCCTCGGATTTGAGAAGTTGAGAGCAACCTCTGCCGAGAACTGTCAGAACTGAGGTTCTGACAGGCACAATTTTGTTTTTGTATAGTAGTATGAAGAAGTATATATAATGAAGTATGAGCATCCTGATGTTTTTTTCTAAAATCTAGCGTCTAATACCTTATATCTATTCTCAAAACTCCACCAATTTTTGCAAATCTTTAGTCAATTGCTCTATTATTCTTTTGCTTTCTGGGTCGTACATCCAGCAATTATCGAAAGCATCTAACACTTCTTGGTTTGCCTTTTTACCAATGGTCAAACTGTGGAATTTGGTATCGTTTTCCTTTTCTCGCTTAATTCTATCCAAAATTTCCTGTCGGATTTCAAACATTACGAAATCGGAAACCATCAAGATGTCTCCTTCTCGGTAATCATTGGTTTGGAGCATATCCAAGGCTTCCGAAAGTGCGGGAGTCACATCTGTTCCACCATCGAAACTCATGGTTAAGAATTCCGCAATCTTGTCCATAGAATTGGCTAAATCCAACAAATTGATAGACTTAATGCCAATAGAGAAAGATATTAGGTAACATTTTCGATGTTCTTTGGCGGCCATTTTCATGATGGCAAAAGCCAATACTTTGGCAATTTGGGAAGGCAAACCATGCATTGACTCACTCGTGTCGATGCAGAGAATGAAAGGCCCTTTTTCCTTCAATTTCTGTTTCTGTCTTTTGGTATGTAGAATTTTATCGGATGTTACCAGTTTCCTGCCTTCATAGCGGAAAGAAAGCAAATCATTATTGGCAAATTTCTGGTAAAAAGCCAACTCTGTTTCCCCATCGGCAAGCAAAGCAGCTTCGGAAGGCAACATGGTATTCAGGTTATTGCTGGAGTGAACTCCATTCAGCTCATCACGCAATCGGCTGTCTTTTACCCATTCCTTTTTGATAATGACATTTTGGAAAGTTTCTTCCTCCATTTCAATTTCCGCCTCTCGCATTCTGCCCAACATATCGGTCAGTTGCCTGATAGACTCTTCGTTCTTTAACAAGGCGCTGTATTTATCCAACACATTGAAATTCACACCTTTCCACAAGCCTCTCGACATATCCCAAAATCTGCCAGACTCCATTGCCAAAGGTGTTACAATATCAACTAGCTTTAGGAATTCTTCTACTTTGGCATACAGTAAATCGGAAAAAACTTCTCGTTCCTCATCAATTTTGTCTAATTCATATTCCAGCAATCTGGCAGAAAGCAAGCCATCCCATTGAGCGAGTAAATCGTCAATAACTACATCCAACTCAGATTTTTGTGGATTTTTATCAGCAATTTCCTGTTCTTGCGGATTGTTAGGAGCGGTGTGGATGAGCTCCTTTATTTTCCCTGCATAAAAAGCGACATCCAACTCTCTGGGTTCATATTCATTACTCAAATAATTGATGAGATTGTCCCAAGTTTCTCGCCAAAGAAAAGTAGGTCTGGAACTCCAAGACTCAAACCGCTGTTTCTCTTCGTAGTGTGGATTTTCTTCTTGGACTTTTCGGTCGGTTTTCTGAATCCATCGCAGAACATCTTCTACAATTTGTTGGGTAATATTTTCACTTTGTGATGTGGCATTTCTGAGACGTTCATCATCAAATATTTTATTAAGACTATCACGCAAATGTCTGAAGTACGGATTAGAAGAATCGAACTCTGGTAAAGGGCTATTATAGATGTTAGCATGAATGTACTGCACTAAATACCTACGAGTGGATTTATCAAATAATTTCCCGAATTCTATGAATCTTGCAAAATTTTCTTCTAATTCTTCCGACTTTTTCATTTTACTTGCTTGTATAAATATATATTTGTAATTGTTAACTACTCGTGTTGTCTTTTTTCACGCCTTTAAAGTACTATGTAATATTATTATCTTAATTATTCAAAAAAATCGACTGAAATTAAAGTAATGTATTTAAAGTCAGCACTTTGTGTTTTTGAAGTAGGTCTTATAACATGAGATTAAAAACGGAATAAGAATCCAAAACCAACAAACTTTAGTTTTAATCATAAAGTTATGCTGAGGTGAAGTTTTTTTAACCTCGTATGGTTGGTTTAAAAATCTAAAAAACTTGAAATAGTCTAACTTATTCTTAGATTTGCACAAAAATAGCAATTATCCATTTTGATATTTGACTACACATTTTATATCTGTTAACTTTTCACTACACTTTTGCTCAAATATGCCATAACTCTGCTTGTATGGAGAAATCCAGAAAACACAAATTTGCTGTTTACGCCCTTCTTATGTTCTTGTTACTACTTTGTAGTGGACTGGGGTATTATTCCTATACGCTTAAATCTGAGAAACATTCCCTTAGTGCTAAGTTGAATGAATATGATGACAAATTGTTCCGAAGGGACAAAGAACTTCTCAACTTGATGCACAAACTTGATTCTGCTCAAGATAATGCATCCTCGCCAAAAGATACTGATCTTAATTTAGTTGTATTAAATAATGAGCCAGTAATTGCTTCCGAAGATGTTGATGAAGCAACTGAGGTTTTAGAAGTAGAAGATGTGATTCTAACTCCAACAAAATCTATTGCTGAAATCTCCGAGGAGGAAAAAGGCTCGAACTTATTGAACGGAGAGAGAGATTCATTGCTGATAGGCGATTCTTATTCAACTACAGAAGTGGTAGAAGTTATAAAGCCTAAAAAAGTACTTCTATTCAATGGAAAGGAAATCAACAAGGGTGAGAGTGTGAATTTGGCAGTTCAATTTGCTCCAAACAGTCACATTCTCATGAAGAATAGCGAATTGTTAGCACTTGTGAGCTTCATGCAAGAACACCCAAATATAATCATCAAGCTCTCTGGACACACGCAACCGAATCCATCGAAAGATTCAGCAGTTTATGAAGAAACTGCAAAAATGCACTTGGGACTTTCCAAAAAAAGGGTTGAATCTGTATCTGAATATTTGATTGGGCAAGGAGTTTCTTCCGAACAAATTATGACTGCCCACTTTGGTGGAAGTAAGCCTAAATACGCCAATGCAAACCTCAATAGAAGAGTGGAGATGAAAATAATTAGAGGAGAAGAATGAGGCTAAAATTTCAAGGTTTTTTGGTAATTGTAAACAAGTAATGAACCTATGGCGGAAACGTCCGCTCAATGCCATTAAGTTAAGAGGTATCGTACTGATAAGCCTATTTTGCTTTATCCATCAGTCATACTTGTTGCTAAATAAGTAGAAAAGAAAAGGTTAAGTTTGTAATCAAAAGCATCGCTACGGATAATATTTTTAACGAAGAATAAACCAAAAAGAAACAAATATAATGGAGTAAGTTATTTAATTCCTTTCACTAAGATTGCGAATAGTTATTAGACCTTACCACGAATAACTTTTCTCTGTGATTATTTCCGTTCTTACGCCTGTGCGGGAACGGAATCTCGCACTACTAAAAACAATAATTAGGATTTGTAGCTCTACTTTCCATAGCAGTTTATTTAATAAGAGCCATTTTGGAAAAACAACCTACATAATCCCAAACAATCAACTCGTCAAATCTTTCCATTTTCTGGAAACTCCTTTTTCCACCCATTTCTGAACAAAGAATAAAACTCCCTGAACAGTTTTTTGAATTACGAAACGCTTGGCGAATTTTCGGAAAAGATAAGTACCAACTGCTGTTAAGCCAGCAATCACATAGTTTTCAGATGATTGCTCTATGAAAAGCTGATAAATCGGGTAAAAATTAGAAACCAAAAGTGAGGTATCAATCACGAACCCGAAAAATACAGCTCTTCCCTGCAAATCGTCAAAAGCCAAAATAAGCTTTTGGTTGTGAACGTGATATTCTGCCATTAGTCTTTCGCCTCCATAGCCTGGCAGTTCCAATTCATGTATCGGGATTTCGCTGAAATAAGGAACGAAAAGTGTGGTTACAATATCGCCATCGGGCTGAATGAAAGTAGTAATTCGGTACGCCAAATCATCATAGGAAAATTCAGATTCGATTGTGAAACCGCCATTTTCGAGGAGTTCGTGCACCATGGAAACCACACGAAAAGGCGTAGTCAGAATTATGACCACGCCATCGTAAGTATCTTTAAAAACGTTCAGGAAACCTCCTTTACACTTTGTTAGATTTTTCAAATATTTTATTAAAGCCCTTTCCTGCAATGTTTACAATGGTTTCAAACAACATTTTCCAAATATGAGTAGAAGATTTGATAGAATCGTTATGCACGTTCATTACCATATCTTTTGTGCGTTCTGGCATTCTTAGGAAATCCTTAGAAAGCGTAGAAGTAATATCTCCGTCAATCTGAATCATGGTTTGCAGCAAAACTTGCTCCATCCCAATTTCCCAAATTTTCCGAACCAACGTGATGTGTTCTGGCGTGAGGTCAATATCTCCCACGTCATTAATATCTGTCAGGCTGACATCATTATTCCAGCCCATAGATTCTTTCTGTGAGGGGAACAACTCATCTGACTTAAATTGAGTATAATCTAGCTTTTCAGCATGATAAATAGAATCTTTATTGGCGAGAATCTCTGCTTCATACTCTTTTCTCCGCATTTTGAACATCCCTACTAGGTTAGATGCTTGACTCACAATTCTATCTACCATCAGTCTGATTTTCTCCAATTTGGCTCGGTCAGAAGCAGACTTTGCTGCCTCTCCCCAACTTTCCAAATCTTGGTAAGAGGCACTTGCAAAAATCAGGATTTCCACAAAAGAATATTCCCCCCCGAATCTCCAACGGAAAAAATTTTTTCTAATTGGAGAATCCAGAGAAGCCAACCCGTGTTCGTGCAAATAAGCTCGGTATTTATCGGCAATCTGCATCAAAGCCACGCGTCTTTTGGTGGGCATTTTGGCACTCGAAGAGTTTTCTTTAATAATCGTACTTACCTCCAAATTGAGAAGGTCGCCCGCCAGCGTTCTTATGAAATTTGCCATGTATTAGTTAGTATCAAGCATCAAGTAGTGAGAATCAAGATAAAAAAAGGTTTCTCAACGATTACTTAATCAACTTGCTTTTGGAGAATATATTTTTGGATTTTGATAGACAAGAGCAGCTCAAGAAGATTTAGTTTTTCCATTCGCCAATTGAATTTATCCTAAAACATCTTCATCTTCTTCTAAATCTTGTGACTCGAAAAGAGTTTCATCTACACGGGTTTCATCGTAGTTCAAATCTTTCGTTTCTCGGTAAAGCTTGAATAGCGAAAGAATTGCCTCAATATTTCCCTTTACAATTTCGTGTCCTTTTTCCTCTTTTTGCGCATGAAATCTTCTGAGCCACTCATATTTATCTTCCATCAGCTCTGTGCTGATTTTCGTAGTTACATCGCCTTCAATCAGTTTGATTTCACTAGACATAACCTTGAAATCTGCTTCATTGCGATGCGTAACTTTTTTGTTGGAGTCATAGCCAAATTCGCCCACTACTGTTTTAATATCCAGCGTAGTTAAATTTGTGATTCTATCTTCGATTTTTGCCACAAACTCGGCAAACGTGCTTTTGTGTCTTTCGTTTTCTAACATTTTGTTCTCAGGTTTTCGGTAAAATACGTTCAGTCTTTAAGTTTAGCAATTGTTTTAGAAACCACCAATTAAGTAGTCCAAAGATTTTAGTCTAAAGTCAAAAGTATTT
>JBLIFI010000090.1:0-12312 GCA_047633715.1 Flammeovirgaceae bacterium | reverse complement strand
TAATCAGTCCGCAGGAGATTTCAAATTTTGGTTTGTCGGACTTGGAGATTACAGCCGATGTTTATGCTTCGGGTTCTAAGTTAGGGCAAATCCGATTTCCAATTTCTCAACTGCCCAATTCAGGAAGCGGATTTGGTGGAACAAACACTCAAACCAGAAACTGGAACGATTTGCTTATTGGTAGTTCTGCCTATTCTGCAAAGGCTGGATTTACAAACTCCACAAGCCTTAGAAATCTGGTAATCAGTAAAGTACAGTTTGTAGGAGAATTACCTTTCAAGCAAACACTCGCACAAAAGCTAACTGATGAAGCCCAAAAGCTAGAAAGAGAAAATAAGCTGAACGAAGCATTGACTCAATACAGAGAAGCCAATGAAATCAATCCAAACAACTCTTTTGTAGTAAGCAGAATTCGGGATTTGGAGCAGAAAATGGCTCGCTACAATCAATTGGTGCAACGGGGGAACCAACTCTACGACAACGAGCATTTCTTGGAAGCTTTGGATGAATACAAACAAGCAGAGCAGGAATTACCGCAACCACAATCTGTAGTAGCCCAACGAATTGCTGAAATTGAACGCAAATCGGAAGATTTCACAAAACTGTTCAATGAAGCAGAACGTATCTTCAGAAACTCTCATTCTACCGAAAGCCTGAAAAAATCAAAACTCCAATTTGAAGAAGCTTTGAAGTTTTTGCCTTATGGAAAACAAGAATTGGTTTCCGAAAAAACTCAAAAAATTGATGAGTTATTGGAAGCCGAATATCAGCATTTTATGGAAGATGCCCAATTGGCTTTTGAACACGGAGACTGGATTCAGTCAGGAAGGTTTTATGTGGAAGCAGGAAAGATTTTCAGTCGTCCGCAAGCAAATCAACGGCTTCGTATTTCTGTGGATTCCCTCTCCGCATCATTAACAAGGGAATACCAAGAAATCCAACAGGAAAGTAAGCAGTTGCAAACTGAGTTTTTGGCACAAACTGCTTCGTCAATTTCCGAAGTGAATGAACGCTGTTTTCTCCAAAATTATGAGTTTCAAAAGTGTCGAGAAAAATATTTTACCGATTTAATTCCGAATGTAGCGAGGGAAACAAATGAGTTGATTTACCAGCAAAAAAACTATGCTAAGCCTAAAATTGGCTGTTTCCAACCAAGTTGCAAGAATAACAGCAGTTTGGAAGTTTCCAACTCGGCACAAGCTTATTTCAATGCGGCTCGCAGGAAATACTATTTGCAGGAACGCTACAAAAGCGAGAGTTTCGAGAAATTCCAAAATGATTATTTGGACAGAGCCACTCAACTCAATCCAAACTATTTTGAAGCCTATTTTTTTCGTGCAGAAAAGGTAGAAAAATCGCCCACAAACCGATTGATTTGGTACAACAAAGCACTCGAAATTCGCCCGAATGATGCGACTGCATTACTTGCTAAAAAGGAATTGGATAAGAACCTGCATGAATTGCTTTACCAAGCAATTGATAAAGACCAGATTGACGAAATCCAAAAGGCATTAGAATTCAATTTGATGGCAGATTTACCCGATAAATCGCCAAACAGAGACTTCAATTTGGTGGAATACGCTATTCTGAAAGATAATTCGCCTATTCTTTCCGTATTCTTAAACCACCGAGATAAATTGAGCCAAGCGACTAATTCCGACATCAATTCCCTTTTTCAATTGGCAGTTTTGAGGCAAAAAATGCACTCTTTTGAGGAGTTGCTCATCAACCATAAACCTGAATTGAATTCGGCATTTGCCCGAGAAGGCAAGCAACACGATGCGCCACTTATTTTGGCAACTCAATTTGAAAATGTCCCAATGGTAAAATTACTGTTGCAAGCACGCGCTTTGCCAAATGTGAAAAACTTGGTTGGAAGAACGGCTTTGAGTTTGGCTATTGAAGAAAGACATAAAGCTATCGCCACGCTTCTTGTTGAAAACTCTTCCACTTCTCAAATTGCCATTCCTGATGTTTTTGCTTTGGTTGGAGTCGGTTATGCCGAGCTTTTGAGTAGTGTGATTGCCAAAGGCGTTCCAATAAATACGAAGAATAAGGCTGGATTGAGTTTGCTCCATGCCAGTATTTTGGAAAATAAGCCAAAGGTTTTTAGCATACTTTTGGGGAAGCAACCTTATTTGGAGGAACTCGACAACAAGCAGAACACGCCAATCATTCTGGCTTCGAGAGAAAACAGAGAAGAGTTTGTGAATGAACTGATTAGAAGAAAAGTGAACCAAAAAGCAGAAAACAGCTTGGGTGAAACCTCATTATTTTGGGCTTCAAAAAATGGAAATGAAAACCTGATTGAGCAGTTTCTGAAAAGTGGCGCAAGCTATGAAAAGGCCTTCCGACTTGCCAAAAAGCGAAACGACTCAAAGACAATTGACAATCTAGCAAGGGAAATGGCAGTTCTCGCCATTCTTCAAAATAACCAAACCTATTTTGATATTGCACTTGCAGAGAGTCAAGATGTAGGCTATTCGGCAGGTTCTGGAGACAACCCACTTTTACTTGCAGCAAAAAACAGGAAAAATGAGTGGTTTCTTAAACTGTCAGAAGCTGATTTCCAACGAAAAGATGCCAATGGGCAACGGGCAATTCATTTGGCAATTTGGTCTAAGAATTTAGATTTGGTTAAAACCTTGATTTACGAATTCCCATCGAACAGAAAAATAAAAAACGACCAAAATGTCTCTCCATTTCATTTTGTTGTGGCATCAGGCTTTGTGGAAGCATTACCAACTCTTCTCGAATATTCTAAAATAAATGAGCAAGACAAAAAAGGTTGGACTGCTTTACATTATGCGATTTTGAATGATAAACCTGAGATTGTTAAGGCTTTGATGAAAAAAGGTGCGAACCCCAAAATAAAAAATAATGACAAACAAAATGCAAAAAAATTCGCTAACAAACAGGATAAGAAGCACTTGAAAGACTTGTTGAAATGATTTAGCAATAGACGGACTAGAAAAGTTTTAAAAAATTTTCAACAAGCTCTTGCGGGTTGAGAAAATCCTTCTTACATTTGCATCGCTTTAAGAAACAAACACACTCATAAAGCACAATGCGAGAGTAGCTCAGCTGGTAGAGCGCAACCTTGCCAAGGTTGAGGTCGCGAGTTCGAACCTCGTCTCCCGCTCAAGAAAAATGAGTCTTTCTACAAAAAAGACTCATTTTTTTATCTGTTTTTGCCGAAGTGGTGGAACTGGTAGACACGCAAGACTTAAAATCTTGTGCCTTCTGGGCGTGTGGGTTCGATTCCCACCTTTGGTACAAAAGCCTCTGTGAATTTTTATTCGCAGAGGCTTTTGTCTTTTCTTCGCATCTAGGTAAAAAGAAACAAAAATCTTCCAATCCTATAAATCCTACCTTAACTTGCCATTCTTCGTGAAAGACTTTTTAAAATAAAATGTTAAGAAAACTCGTATCGGACACGGCAATTTATGGCTTGAGCACAATTGTTGGAAGGCTGATTAATTACATTTTAGTTCCATTCTATTCGGATGTATTAGTAGCAGAGAAATTTGGTGTAATGAGTTTATTTTACACTTATGCAGCCTTCTTGAATGTTCTTTATACTTACGGAATGGAAACGGCTTTCTTTCGGTTTGCTTCCAAGAAAGGTGTTGATTCTAATGAGATTTATCAGGAGATACTTTCCTCGCTACTAATTACAAGTGCTGTTTTTTCAGGACTCATTATTTATTTCTCTCCGCAAATTGGTACATTGATAGGTCATGAAGGAAGTGAACGATTTGTTCGATGGTTTGCCTATTTGCTATTTATTGATACTATTGTTGCTATTCCATTTGCCAAACTACGATTAGAGAAGAAAGCCAAGAAGTTTGCCATTATCAAAGTATTAGTAATCTGTGTGATGGTAGCCTTGAACTATTTCCTATTAGTTGTTTGTGAGGAAATAGTTCAAGGCAAACAATTCATTTTCCTACAAGAATTTGTAACTAGTTTCTATGAACCTGAACTAGCAACAAATGGCGGATACATTTTTCTTGCGAATCTGCTTGCGAATAGCCTTCTATTGATTTTTCTTGTCAAAGAATTATCTCAATTTCGATTCCGCTTGAAATGGGATAAATTAAAAGTGCTTTATCAGTATGCTTATCCACTTGTGTTTTCAGGTTTGTTTTTTGCGGTTAATGAGCTTGTTGATAGGTTTTTACTTGAATATTATCTCCCGAAAGATGTTTACCCAGATAAAGAAAATATCGCTGTTGTAGGAATTTATGCAGCCTGTTATAAACTCTCTATATTTATTACTTTGGCAATTCAGGCCTACAAATATGCAGCGGAGCCTTTCTTTTTCGGACAAGTAGAGGATAAGCAAAACAAAACCATTTTTGCTCAATCTGCTAAGTATTTTCTCATAGCTACACTATTCATGTTTGTTGCTGTCAGCGTGAATGTCGATTTAATTGGCTCACTCATTCTCAGGAAAGCAATTTATCGGACAGGTCTTGGAGTTGTGCCATTTCTACTTTTGGCAAATGTATTTTTAGGAGTTTATTACAACTTGGCAATTTGGTTCAAGATTACTGACAGAACTCATTTTGGAGCAATTATTGGAGGAATTGGAGCAACCATTACGCTCGTTCTCAACCTGTTACTCATTCCATATATTGGCTATTATGGCTCGGCAATTACCACATTGGTTTGTTACGCCAGCATGACCGCCCTTTGCTATTATTTCGGAAACAAATTCTACCCAGTTCCTTATGATTTGAAATCTGCAGGTTTATATTTGTTTGCTGCCATCATTTTGGTTGGATTGTCATTCTCGCATGGTTATGAAGGTTTGATTGGGGAATTTATAATCAATAATTCGTTGGTTTTGTGCTTTGTTGGACTGTTTTATTGGAAGGAAAAGGATTCTCTTTTGAAATTACTAGGAAAAAAAAGCTAGTTTTTTACATATTGGGCAATCAAAAATTGTTCACTTCAAAACCAAAAACATTTTGTGAAACCAAGTATTTTGCTTGATATTGCTAACTTTGCAACTGCTATGCTTTTCATAAAAGCGCATCATTTCTCATAGTATGAGATTTTTTTCATAATCGAATTTTGCAATCAGCTGATTGGAGGTAGAATGGGGTTTGTTTTTGAGATTCTCGCATTCTGATAAAAATTGAACTAAGCACGTTGTGCGATTTACCATTTCTGTATATGGCTTTAAATGAGACGATTAAGCACTCGAAAACAGGGAAAAATTTAAGCCGTACTACTTAAAAACGACATTAACTATACCAAATGGAACTGACAATTCGAGAAATAGCTCATTTGCTGGCAGGGGAACTAGAAGGGGACGGAGACAAGAAAGTGAATGCGATTGCAAAAATAGAAGAAGCGCAAGAAGGCTCAATATCATTCCTATCCAACCCTAAATACGAACCATACATATATAATACACACGCTTCGGCTGTGATTGTAAATAAAGATTTTGAACCAAAAGAGAAGTTAACTACTTCCATAATAAAGGTCGAAGATGCCTACTCTGCCTTCACAATTCTGCTAACCGAGTATCAGCGGATGATTCAGTTTCAGAAAAAAGGGATTGAGCAGCCTTCTTTTGTTCATCAATCCGCCACAACAGGAGAAAATATTTATGTTGGAGCATTTGCCTATTTGGGCGAAAATTGCACAATAGGCGATAATTCAAAAATATATCCGAATGCTTACATTGGAGATAATGTGAAAATTGGGAAAAATACAATCATTCACGCAGGAGCAAAAATATACAGCAATACAATCATTGGAGACTACTGTGTCATTCAAGCAGGTTGTGTGATTGGGAGTGATGGCTTTGGTTTTGCGCCTCAGACAGACGGGACTTATAAAACAATCCCACAGGTAGGAAATGTCGTGATTGAAAACCATGTAGATATTGGAGCGAACACAGTAGTAGATTGCGCCACAATGGGTTCTACAATTATCCGTTCAGGAGTAAAACTAGATAATCTAATACAAATAGCTCATAATGTAGAGATTGGGAAAAATACCGTAATAGCAGCACAGTCTGGAATTTCTGGTTCTAGCAAAATAGGAGAAAACTGCATGATTGCGGGCCAAGTGGGAATTGCAGGGCATCTTTCTATTGCAGATAAAGTAAAATTGGCTGCCCAATCAGGCATAGGAAAATCCATTGAAGACGAAAATGTAGCTCAAATGGGTTCTCCTGCTTTCGGGCATAAAGCTTATCTCAAATCATCTACGGTTTTCAGAAAACTACCAGAGCTACAGAAAAGAATTGAAGAACTAGAAAGAAAACTGATTGGGTAATTTTGCTACTTGATTGGCGAGGTTTCCAAACTATAAATATATCTTTGCCGAAGTCGACATAGATTCCATTTAATTATCTAGTGGCAAACTTGTTATAAGAACAGTCGAAATAAGGCATTTGTCCAGAAAAAAAGTAATGCAGACAAAACAACATACAATCAAAGATAAGGTAACTGTTTCTGGAGTCGGACTCCACACAGGCGCACCTTGCAATATGACTTTTTTACCTGCTAAGCCCAATCACGGCATTAAATTCCAGCGAACTGATGTTTCTGGAGAGCCAATTGTTGAGGCGGATGTAGATTATGTGGTTGACCTTTCACGAGGCACAACTATTGAAAAAGGCGGAGCTAGGGTAAATACTGTGGAACACACTTTGGCTGCTTTGGTAGGTTTAGAGATAGATAATGTCCTTATTCAGTTGGACGGGCCAGAACCGCCAATTATGGATGGGAGTTCTATCGAGTTTGTAAAAGCGTTACAAAGCGTAGGATTGGAGGAGCAAAACTTGATGAGGAACTTTTTTGAAGTCCCTGGTGGTGTTTTTTATAGAGATGTAGAGAAAAATATAGAAATTGCCGCACTTCCACTCGATGATTATCGGGTAACAGTAATGGTGGATTATAATTCACCAGTTTTGGGAAGTCAGCACGCTTCGTTAAATGATATTTCCCACTTCGCAAGAGACTTTGCTTCTTCTCGGACTTTTTGCTTTTTCCATGAGTTGCAAATGCTTAGGAAAAACAACCTCATAAAAGGAGGGAGTTTGAATAACGCCATTGTCATTGTAGATAAAGAAGTAAGTGAATCAGAACTTGACGAGTTATCTGGTCTTTTTGGCATTCCTAAAGTGGAAGTTAAAAAAGAGGGAATACTCAATAATGTTGAGTTAAGACACCCCAATGAACCTGCAAGGCATAAACTATTGGATTTAGTTGGAGATTTAGCTTTGGCAGGAAAGCCGTTGAAAGCACAAATTTTAGCAGCTCGCCCAGGACATGCTGCAAATGTAGGCTTTGCCAAGAAACTCAAAAAACTGATGCAGAAAGGAAAAAACAATAGTGATTCTCCTTTCTATGATCCAAATATGCCCGCACTTCTGGATATAAACCAGATTTCTCAGGTATTACCACATCGTTATCCATTTCAATTAGTAGATAAAATTATTCAGCTAGATGAAATGGGCGTAGTTGGTGTGAAAAACGTAACTATGAATGAACCGTTTTTCCAAGGCCATTTCCCAAACAACCCAGTAATGCCAGGCGTACTCCAAGTAGAGGCAATTGCTCAAACGGGAGGAATCTTATTGCTAAACACAGTCGATAACCCTGAAAACTATTGGACTTATTTTGTAGGAATTGAAAGTTGCCGATTTAGAAAGCTTGTATTACCCGGAGATTCTTTGGTAATGCGATGTGAACTGCTCGCTCCAATCCGCAGAGGAATTGCCAAAATGAAAGGACAGGCTTTCGTAGGAGACAAATTGGTATGTGAAGCAGTTCTTTCTGCTAGTTTAGTTAAAAAAGAAATGTTGTAAGTATATAAATCGTTTGAGGAGGATTTATTCCCTAATTCAAATTATTTTGTTTTTTTTCCGAAAAATAGATTAAATTTCGGAAAATGTTAAACAGACGTCTCTCCCCATAAATTGGGCTTTGAAAAATACAAATGATTCATCAGTACACCAATATCCATCCGAATGCAAAAATTGCTAACAATGTAACTATTGAGGCTTTTTCTACTATATATGATGATGTAGAAATAGACGAAGGCACTTGGATTGGCCCGAATGTAACTATTATGAGCGGAGCTAGGATTGGGAAAAATTGCAAA
This sequence comes from Flammeovirgaceae bacterium, assembly GCA_047633715.1. GTDB lineage: Bacteria > Bacteroidota > Bacteroidia > Cytophagales > Flammeovirgaceae > JBLIFI01. The sequence goes on along the minus strand of JBLIFI010000090.1, from coordinate 4,182 downwards.
ATTTTCCCAGGAGCAGTCATTTCAGGCACACCACAGGACTTAAAGTATAAAGGAGAAAATACGCTAACTGTAATAGGAGATAATACAGTTATTCGAGAATGTGTTACAATTAGCAAAGGTACTGATGACAAAATGAAAACAGTTATTGGGAGTAATTGCTTACTAATGGCGTATGTTCATATTGCACATGATTGTACTTTAGGTGATAACTGTATCCTCTCAAATGGAGTTCAAGTAGCTGGCCATGTAGAAATTCATGACAGCGCCATTATTGGAGGAACTACTGCTATCCATCAATTTGTGCGAATTGGCTCTCATGCCTTCATCTCAGGAGGCTCTTTAGTGAGGAAGGATGTTCCTCCTTTCATTAAAGCCGCTCGTGAACCTTTAAGCTATTGCGGTTTGAATGCGGTAGGATTGAAAAGACGTGGATTCTCTCCAGAACTTATTGCCAACCTAGAAGATATTTACAGACTTATCTACTTAAAAGGTTTTAACAATTCTAAAGCAGTCAATATGATTTTAGAATCTGTGCCAGCTTCTGAACAAAGAGATGATATTATTAAGTTTGTACAAGAATCACCTCGTGGTATTATTAAAGGCTACGGAAGCATCAACTCAAATGGGAATTAAATAAAAATGCCCTAATCTCTGTTTATTATTCATTCTTAATTGTCTTCTTCTTGGAAATCATAGCAAAAGGAATTGGGAAGAAATTTGGTAACGAGTGGATTATTCGAGATTTCAATTATCACTTCCAAGCAGGAAAGAAGTATGCAATAGTTGGAGGGAATGGAAGTGGTAAATCCACCCTTCTTAAACTTATTTCTGGTTCAGTATTGAGCAATGAAGGAAAGATAAGTTATTGGAGTAATAATCAAGAGTTGGAAGATCCATCAGATTCTGTATTTAATAAAATTGCTTGGGTAGCTCCCTACATAGAGTTAGTAGAGGAAATGACTGTAGTTGAACTATTCAATTTTTATACTGGCTTTAAGCAGATTACCATTAGTCTTTCAGAATTTTTAGAAGAATTGAATTTTAGTTCTGCCAAGAATAAACCAGTAGCTAATTTTTCATCGGGAATGAAGCAAAGACTGCAATTGGGACTAGCAGTTTTTTCAGACGCAAAATTTTTACTTTTAGATGAACCAACAAGTAATTTAGATGAAGAAAATATTAACTGGTATATTCAGCTTCTTTCAAAAAACATGGATGATAGAGTTGTACTAATATCATCCAATCAAAAACATGAATACAATTTCTGTGATGAACAGATAAAAATTAGTGATTTTAAGAAAAAAACCAATTCATAGGAGTATTTTTGCAAAAAAGCTTATTTTTGGTGTGATTAGCATTTTATATTTTTATTCCAACACAAAATTAAAATTAATTATGAAATTTTTGAGATTTTCCGTTTTCGCAATTGTAGTTCTAGGAATGGTAGGCTTATTCAGCTGTGGAGATGACACTGTTACACCTCCTACAAATGCACAAAAGATTGAAGGTACTTGGCTAATTACTGCTACAGAAGGAAGCGCAGAGAAGTTAGACCCAGTTACTGCTACAGAAAAAATTGCTGATGCAACAGCAAGCTTGAAACTTGAAGCAAGCACGGCAACTGGTTTAACTTATACATTGACTACTGCAAATGTGGCTACATTTACAGGAGGAGCTGGTACAATAAATGATGATTCTTTTGAATTGAATTCAACTGGTACTAGTGCAACAATTGGAACAACAGTAGTTACTATCAGCCAATCTCCTATTTCAGGCGGTACAGGTTTGGTATTGACTTATTCTATTCCAGAAGCTGTATCTCAAAATACTGAGTACAAGAGTTTTTCAACTATCAAGCTTACTATGGTGAAGGAATAGCTTTTAAGGTAACAAAAAAAGCGAGTGATTTTCATCACTCGCTTTTTTTGTTACCTTCTTCCCAACCCATTATATTTTTCTCTATTTCCTTATCGAATGTTCTTTCTAGCCTTTTGAGTCTGTTCTTTGCTACATCAATCGTAGAGTTTACCTCAAAACCTATAAGCAGTACACTTGAAATAACAAATAGCCACGCCATTACGCCAATCATTGCCCCGATTGAGCCATATACTTTGTTGTAAACTGCGAAGTTGTCTATATAAAAAGAGAAGAGAAATGAGACTAAAATACTCAAGCCTGTGGCAATTACAGAGCCAACTGATACAAAACTCCACCTGACTGGTACACTCGGAGCGAGATAATAAATCACCGAAATCGCCAAGAAAAACATAAAGATTACAGCAACATACCTCAAAATATCTATTAGATAGTAAAGGTAGTTTTTGTCTAACTCTGCGTAATCAAAAGCAGTATTCAAGATAAGCTTACCTGCAATTACCAAAAAAACTGCCAGAAAAAGAATTGTAGCAAGTAAAAAGGTCAGAAACGAGGCAATTCCTCGTTTCTTCAAGAAACTGCGTTTCCTATCTTCCATGCCATAGCAACTATCGAAAGCATTCATTAAAGCAACCATTCCATTGGAAGCGAAAAGTAGGGCGGTTATAAATCCAAAAGAGAGCAAACCCTCTCTGGGTTTGTTCAAAATATCCTCTACTGTTTCCATTGCCGAAGCATAAATACTTTCTGGGGAGACTTCGCCTAAAAACCGAAAAATCTCATCTTTTGTGTTGTCTATTGGCAAATAGGGGACAAGCGTGAAAAGAAAAATGATAGATGGAAAGATTGCCAACGTAAAATTGAAAGCAACTGCTCCTGCTTTCAGATTGATTTCATTGTCTTTTAATTTTTTGAAAAAGATGACTGCAATGAGATATAAAGAAAGTTCTGGGTTTCTGAAATGCGTGTGCTTTGCCCAATCTATAAATCCTTTATAGGCTTTAGATTCGTAAATTTTCTTTTGTATGTTCAGCTTGACTTTATCCATAGAGAAATTTGCTTGGCTTCCAATTTAATCATTCACAAAGAATAATTAAGAAAAATAGGGTTTAAATAACTCTATGAGTTTTTTGGGCGGGCGACATGGGCGGTAGGAATTTGCATCCATGAAAACCAACGTAACTACTCCTTTATGAATGAGTGCATTGTTTTCGTTATAGATTTCATGTTCAAAATGAGCTTTTACTGTAATCATTTCCTTTAAAGTTGTTTTGACAGTAAGTTGCTCGTCATATTTTGCAGGTTTCAGGAATTTAGAATTGCATTCCAAGACAGGTAACATTACTCCACTCTCTTCCATTTCTTTGTAGCTGAACCCTAAATCACGAAGCGATTCGACTCTTCCTATTTCGTAGAAAGTAGCATAGTTCCCATAATAGACAAAGCCCATTTGGTCTGTTTCAGAGTATCTTGGTCTGATTTTATGCTCGTGGACGTACATTGTGGGAATTGGCGAGTGAGTGGTTTTTAAAGTTCTGATTTGTTAGAATCAGTCTTAATTTCTGCAAATGACAGTCTGTAACTCAATCCAAGCAAATAAATGGTTTATTTTGATTTCAGACTCACTTGTTTTTCCTCATCAATCGGAACATCGAAGGAAATTCCCATTACACTCACATTTAGACTGCCTTTATAATTCACTTTTACAGATTTTGACAATGCCATGTTCAGCAAACCTCCCAATCCAGTAGATTTCATTACTTTGCTAGGTGGGAAACTGACTTTCAGAGGGACGGAACGTTCTGAATTTGCAGGAATTTTTGTGTCTTCGACTTGCGAAACTTCGGAAGCGGAAACATCATTTACCTTTACTTCAATAGCAACATCTGTGATTGAAAGCTCCACCATGTTCGGGTTTTCAATGATGGCATCTGCCTGAATAGTTACCAAATCGTTGGAGATGGAAAGTACTCGAATGTTTCTAACATCTTTTAAAGTAGGCTTTTCGGGTGCTTGGCAAGAAAAGCATAAAAGAAGAGAGAAAATTGAACAAACATTTATAATATTTTTCATCGAACTGTTTTTATGAGAAGGAATTTCTTTTGAATGTGGCAATCTACGAATCTATTATAGAACTTGCAGAAAATAAGAGTGGCTTTTGCCATGCAATCCATCAAAGGAACGGAGGATAAACAAGCAATTTATCTATTTTCTGCTCCAAAGATATTTGAGACTGACGGAATGAAAAAAGATTTACGCATTATATTCATGGGAACGCCTGATTTTGCTGTTCCCAGTTTGGAGAAA
>JBLIFI010000089.1:0-12499 GCA_047633715.1 Flammeovirgaceae bacterium | reverse complement strand
AAAAAAAACCTCTGTCAGAATCTATCCTGACAGAGGTTTTAGTTTTTTTTATCAACTACAGAAGTATTACTTAGTTACTTCTTCTTCTTCTTTGTTTTCTGTTTCATATTTTGCATTCAAGCCTTCAATTACTTCAGCTGTAATGTTATGTCCAGGATCTGTCAATAATAACATTCCGCCATACTCTTTGTGCTGCATAATGTAGCTATAGCCTTTTTCTTTGTTGTACTCTTTCAAGAAAGTAGAGATTTTGTCATATAAATCCTTTTGTTTTTCTTGAGAATAAGAAACCAAGCCATTTTCATAAGTGTATTGATCTTGTTGCAACTTTTGCTTTCTTTCCATAAGTTCTTGTTGCTTCTGCTTCATTTGATTGTTGGAGTAGATTCCCGCTTTTGCTTGTTTCACAAAGCTTTCTTCATCGGCTCCCAAACTTGTCGCTTCTTTCTGCAGAGTAGATGAAATCTGTTGTTCCCTGTTCTGCAAGTCGGCTTTCAGGTCTAAGAAATACTTGTAATTCTGCTCCAAAGAATCCATATCTATGAAAGCAACCATTCCATTGGCAGGAACGCTGGCAGTTGTTCCGCCATCATTCGACATACCTTTGTAGAACACAAAACTAGAAAGCAACAATGCTCCAATACTAAATAACAACGTTAAATTTTTCACTATCTATCTCAGTTAAATTTACAACATACCTCCAAACGAGGGCGCAAATATAGGAGGGTTACTGAAAAATGAAAACGATTGAGTGGGAAGAAACCGAAGAAATAACAATTTTTGAGTTTTTGATTATTTTTCATCTATAGATTCAGCTAACGGATTTTACAAGGTTTCCCATTTAGCTGGTGGAAGTATGTGTTTACTCGCTCGGTTTAAAATTATAGGCTTGTATAATATCCCAACTAGCCGTCCGCATTCAATTTTGGGGAAACTAAATCGAAATTGAGCTTTTGTTTGAAACAAAAAGAGTTCCGCTTGGTAAACCGCGTGCCAAAAATGGCGGCAAATGATTAGCTGGGTTAACTCTCATGGTTTGATGGCGAGTTTCAGAAATACTGATTTCTTCTCATCAATGAACAATCTACGAAATCAAATAAAAAAATTTTAGGTTGTGTGGTACAAAGTACTAACTATCAATAATTTACCTAATAGCCAACTCTTTCAATCGCTCATAAATAGGCAAACATTCTTCCAGTAAAGGCTTGAGTTTTTCGGGGAAAGGAGCTGTTTTTGGTTTGTACTCTATGAATCCAGTCGATTTATGAACGTTTCCGTACCAATGCTTTGCCCAAATACCATCTTCTGGGCGAGCTCCCGCTTTCCAGCTAAGCATCTCTTTTTCAAATGGAATTCCTAATTGAACACATAATTGTTTCAATGTTTTTTCAGGATTTAGCAAAATACTTTTGGAGTCGAGTACAATGGGCGTTTTTCCGATTGTTTGTAAGTAATCAATCAATTCAATATGTGCCGAGTAACCGACATCCTGCATGGTGGGAGTTTCAATTTCCTTGGCAAATGAAGGCAACATTTCCACAGGGTCTCGTGTGAGAATTACGTTGATGGTATCTTTCATGAAAGAGCGGTCTAAATCTAACAAATGATGCGTCATTTGCTTGAAGAGAACCACAGGCTTTTCATGTTTTCCCATCATCATTTCCACCACTTTACTTCCATCATTTTCCATAGAGGCAATTACTTCTTCCGCAACTGGATGGTATTCTTTGGCGTTGGAGTGGCTGAGATAATAAGCGTATAAAGGCTCGTCAAAAACTGCTGTATCACTTCTTTGTGCAAAAGAATACATCAGAGCTGTAGAAATATTTCTTGGCCCAGACCAAAAGCAAATTCGCTTCGTGTTATCTTTTCCCATCCTATTTTTCTGTTTGGATTTCCTGCTTAATCAAACCTTCGTATAAATCACTTAATTTATTAGTGAAAGTATGAGATTTACCATCTCCAATCACCTTTCCATCAATTTTATTCACAGGAGTCAAGCCTCCGAAAGTTCCTGTTACGAAAGCTTCATCTGCACCATAAACATCGTAAAGTGAGAAATTTTTCTGCCTGCAAGTAATATTATTCTGTTCACAAGCCCGAATTACATTTCCACGAGTAATCCCATTCATGCAATATTGCCCTGTGGAGGTCCAAACTTCCTTATCTTTTATCATGAAAAAATTAGTGGCATTACAAGTGGAAACAAACCCATTGATATCCAACATTAAAGCTTCATCTGCACCAGCTTCAATGGCTTGCATCAAGGCTTGAACTTCGTGGAGTTTACTGTGGCAGTTCAGGCGTGGGTCAAGGTAATCTGGCGAGCCTCGTCTGAAAGTGCTTGTAAATAAAGTAATTCCGTTAGATTTTGTTTCTGGCGATGCTTTTTTGTGTTCGGCAATAATTACCAAATTAGGGCCAGAGATAGTGAGCCGAGGGTCTTGCGAAGGCGTTTTCTTAATTCCACGAGTAACCATTACTCGAATATGAACATGGTCATCCATGTGGTTGGCATGAATGGTTTTCCATATTTTGGCAAGTAATTCTTCTCTACTGAAAGGCAATTGGATTCCCACCACTTTGGCGGCCTGCCATAATCTATCCAAATGCAAATCGGCAAAGACCAATACGCCTTCGTGCAGTCTCAAACCTTCCCAAACACCGTCTCCAACCAAATAGCCACTATCAAAAACAGAAATTTTAGCATCTTGGCGAGGGAATAAGTCGCCATTTATGAATATTTTCACAGCTTCATTCCTGCTGTCTGCTATTGAATTGTGTGTTCCTTCTACCATTTTATTGTATTGAGAGTTGTTGAATTTAATACTAATTAATTGCTATAATTTGTTTCTAGTATTTCAGTATAAAACAGAACCGTAGCTATGGCTATACTTAGATTTTCTACCATACTACTGTACATTTTTCATTTCCCTCGGATTTGAGAATCCGAGAGCTGTCAGAACTGAGGTTCTGACAGGCACAGTTTTACTTTTGTATAGTAGTATGATTTTCTACCTCATCTGGGAGACGCCTAGTCGAAACACGATCATCCAAATTAATATAATGATATTCTAAAATTCAATTGGTATAAACGGAGGTTTTATAGCGACTTATCCCAAGAATCTATCAGTAGGTAAATTGATGTAGAAAGTTGTTCCAATGTTTTTCTCAGAAGTGAACCTGATTTTCCCATCATGTTTTTCCACAATACTATAAACTTGGGAAAGCCCCAATCCTGCTCCTTTACCTACTTCTTTTGAGCTGAAAAAGGGGTCAAAAACCTTTCCTTTGATTTCTTCTGGAATCCCATTTCCTGTGTCTTGAATTACAATTTCCACTTCATTTTCTTCCAAGACTGAAATCATTCGGGTTTCAATCCTGATTTCACCACTTTCCTGAATAGACTCTACTGCATTGGTTAGCAAGTAAAGTAACATCTGATTTATTAGTGAGTGGTAAGCATAAAACTGAGGGATTTTAGCTCCGTAATTTGTTCTAAATTGAATGTTCTCCTTCCATTTTCCACCCAAAAGCGAAATGGTAGAGTCAATATCTGTATGGATATTTCCCATGGTTGGAGTTTCATTTCCATCGGAGGTAAAGGTTTTGAGACTGTTTATGATTTTACCAATTCTTGTAGAACCTTCTTTCAAGGAGGGAATAACTGTTTCGATATCAGTAATTAATTCAACCTCTCTGAGTTCTTCTTCCAAAACGTTGGTAAGTCGTATTTTTTCACTTTCGGATTCGGCTTTTGCGAAATCCGAGAAATACGCAAACAGAATTTCTTTTAGCTCCTTCACATTCATTTCCAATACCTGTGCCGCACCTGTGATATAATTGAGCGGGTTATTGATTTCATGGGAAATTCCTGCAGTCAGTTGCCCCAATGAAGCCATTTTTTCTGCCTGAATAAGTTGTTTTTCAGCTTGTTTTAGGTTTTCATAAGCTTCCCTTTCATTTTCCAAAGCTTCCAGCATATCCATCCGAGCTTCAATCAGTTGCATATTCGTGTAATTCAACTCTTCATTTTGCCGAGTTATTTTTTCATTTTGCCCACTAATATGCTTGTTTTTAACCTTAAGAAGACTGTTCGCATTAGATTTTGCTTTGTAGGCAATTGTTCCGAAGGCAATAAATCCAACACCCAATAAAAAGGCAACAATCATTAAATTCCTAAAAGTGGTGTTACTTTCTATCTGATTTTGTAATTCCAACCTCTCTTTTTCATTTTTAGATTCTTGCTTTAACTCTTCTTTTTTGAAGTCAAACTCTGCTTCTATTCTTGCCAGTTGCTCATTGTTTTTTTTGTTGAGAACACTATCTTTTAAAGTTATATACTGCTTGAAGTAAGTGAGTGCTTTCGATTGATTTCCAGTATATTCATAGATTTCAGAAAGTAACTCATAAGCTTTTGTTTGCTCAGAAATCAACCCATAGCGTGTAGAGATTTCATAAGATTGATTGGCATATTTTAGTGCTTTTGCGTAATTTTTTTTCTGCAATTCAATTCTTGCCAAACCATTTAGTGAGGGAGATTCGCCAATTTCATTTTCAATCTCTTTTTCCAGCGCAAGGGCTTCTAAAAAATACTTTTCAGATTTCTTAAAATCTTTCATTTCAAAATAGACGAATCCAATGTCATTCAAACAGGCAGCAGTCACTTTCTTGTCATTCAGCTCTTTTTGAATTTCTAAAGCCCTAGTGTAATAGTTTAATGCTTTCTGGTGCATTCCGTATTTTACATACACATTAGCCGCATTTGCCAGAAAAATCGAAATTCCAGCTTGGTCTTTCAACTCTTCCAAAATGGTTAATGCTTCTTGGTAAGCATCCAAGGCTTTACTCAGGTTTTCCTGCTCTAGGTAAATCATGCCAATATTCCCAATTGTTCGGGCTTCATTGTTCCTATTTCCCATTGCTTTAGTAATCTCCAACGCTTGCTGAAATAGCTGAATGGCTTTCAAATGATTACTCCGAACCCAATAGATAATGGCAGCATTATTCAGGCAAGAACTGATTCCTGCAGAGTCTTGGTTGGATTCTGCTAAATTTTGTGCTCTGGCATAGAGTTTCAATGCTTTCTCATACTTGCTGGTTCGCCAAGACATAATTCCCTCTCGTTTGAGCGAGTTGAAATGCCCTTGGTAGTTCTTGGTAAATCTAAATCTTGAACCTGCTTTCTGATAATATTTGATGGCATCGTTGTAAGCACCTGCTTTCTCATAAGCTTGGGCAACTTGGTAGGAGGTTTTAGCCAAAATACTGTCTGCCAATTTGTTGGAGATAGCATTTTTAAATACTTCCAACAGACTATCAGTATTTGCTAATTGGGCTTTTGCAGGAAGCCAAACTAGAAATAACAAAATCGTAAAATATGTTTTTATGTAGTTAGGAATCATAAACAGAAATAATCGGATGGGTTCATTCCGAGACAAAAGCTAATTTCGTAGTTAATTACCAATATAACAAAGGCTATTTGCAGTTGTTGGCAATTGATGAATTAGAAAGCATTTGTTTTGTTTGTATAACAGAACAGCTAGTTTTGAATAAAAGTTTTTAAAATCTTTGCTATTGCCACTCCAAACAAAAAAAATAACACCAAATGAAGTATATAAATTTATCGTTGATTCTGATTGTAATTCTACTCTCTGCCTGTAAAAACGAGCAAGTGCTAACCAATAAAAAGTTAGCTAAAAAAATGAAGATGGAAACTTTCGACTATGAATACATGAGTATAAAATCCAAAGTGGAATTTGTGCAAAATGGCAAAGAGCAGAAAGCGGCAGGCTACATCCGAATCAAAAAAGACAGCGCCATCTGGATGACACTTTCCAAAACACACATAGAAGGAGTACGATTACTCATCACTAAAGACACTTTCTTGATGCTGAATCGAATAGAGAAAATCTATTATTCTTACAGTTTCGATGAATTGAGTAAAAAGTTCAATTTTCCATTCAATTTCCAAATGTTGCAATCGGCTATTACAGGCGAGTTGTATTGGGAAGGCTCAGAAACTCCCGAACCCATAAAAACCGCAGAATATTTCATACTCAAAGGGATGATTCAAGCTCTGAATGTAGAAAACCGAGTTTCCCGAGCCAATAACAAGTTAGAGCAAATTACTGTTTCCGACAAATCAGAAAACCAGCTAGATATTTCATATAGCGACTTTGAGGAAATAGAGGGGAAATTGTTCGCAAACAAAAGCAACTCCACACTCAACTTTAAAGACTCTAAAAACGAGGAAAAGGAAATAAAGCTAAATCTAGATTTTAGCAAAGTGAAAATCTTCGAAGAACCGCTTTCTCTGCCCTTCAAACTATCAGATAAATACAAAAGAGCAGAATGGTAGATGGAGAAGCTTTTTTAGTTTTCGTAGAGCGAGTTTCCTTCATTTATAATATGGTACCATTCCAGAAGTGGATAAAGAATACCAGCGATATGGCATTTTCATGAACAGCGTAGATGTAGTTAGATTTCCACAGGAGCGCATGAGGAAAAGTGGAAAAAACCGTTTGAGTCAGGTTATATTCCGCCATTGGATTCGATAGATGGTGCTTCTCGGATTTTACATTCTATTCAGGAGGTAATAGAAAAAAAGGGTTATATTTATGGGAGGCTTTTAAAAAACGACAAGGCGGTTGATTGGTAAAATGGGTTGTCTTGAAGTAGTAGTTTAGATGGGAAAAATACTCAAAAATTCATTTAGGTTGAGAGTTCGAGTCTCTTCTTCTTCACAAAACATAAAAGTAGTAGTTTAATCGGAAAAACGGCTACTTGCTAAGTAGAAATTGGCGGTTCAAATCCTCCCTGCTTTTGTCAAAGACAAAAAAATGATGTAGCAGCTAAAGTTGAAAAGGCTCAAAAAAACTCATTAATCCATTGAGCCTTTTCAACTTTATTTTGCATAATATGAAAGTGGTAGTTTAACTGGAAAAATACTTGCCTGTCACGCAAGATATGGAGGTTCGAATCCTCTCCACTTTCACTTTCACTTTTAATTCTTTATTGTGAATTTTGGCAAGAAGTGATTTAGGTATAGAATCATAGCTACATAAGTAATTATTAGCGTAGGTACATTGGAATTGAAACCGAAATCGAAATCTGGGATATTGAGCAACTCCCGAAAAGAAGTAGTGGCAATTGATAACATAAAAACAATTCCGAACACGAATAATCCTATAATTGAGGCTCTGTTTTTTGAGCTGCGAACAACTCCATTTTTAGTTTCCTGCTTGAAGAAATACCAAAGGACAATAATAATAAAAATTGCCTCAATTGCTATGGCAAGGTAAACATTTGAAGCATAAAGCCCGAATGCGATGTCTTGTGTTTCCGCTCCAAAAATGTGGTGTGCATGACCTGAGAAAATATCTAAAATGAAATGTATGGCTACCAAAGCTGCACCTGCCAAGCCAATTTTATTACTTTTAAATACCACCTTTCCTATCACAAAAGTCACAATTAACCAAAATATTTGAGGAAGTAAATCGTGGCTGTAAAGCATATCGACTGTCATGTCACTTAGGGTTGCGTTGAACACATCGCTGGGTTCAGTAATCTCTAGGCCGAGGTAATGAAATGTGAACCACAATAAATCCTGCAATTGTGAGGCAATTAAGAAGTATAGCAAAGTTCCTTTAGGAAATTTCTGATTTGCCAATAAAGCGGTAGTGTAATGTCCTGCTAACATAATTAGTTACTATTAGATTTGAAATTATTTCCCTATTTTTACTTTAATTTTTAAAGCAAATATATGAATTACTTTAAAATTTAAAGTAAAAATTGCAAATAGTTATGATAAAAAAATTTCGTTCTTCCTGTTCTATCGCTTCTGCTCTGGATTTAATAGGAGATAAGTGGTCGTTACTAATTATCAGAGATATGCTACTGAATAGGAAAAAGACGTTTAAGGAAATGTCTTCATCTAAAGAAGGCATAGCCACTAATCTTTTGTCTTCAAGGTTGAAATTATTGGAGTCGCTTGAGGTAATCAGCAAGAGGAAATTACCCGTAAATAAAAAGGAGAATATTTATTTACTTACCGAAAAAGGAATTGATTTAGCGCCAATAGTTCTGGAAATTGCGCTGTGGAGCGATAAATATGTAAGATCATACAATCCTGAAATGCGTTCTCTAGAAGGTTTTACTACTAATAAAATCCAACTAATAGAGAGTACTCAAAAAGAGTATAGGGATTTTTCCGAGGGAATTATAGGCTAGCTCTTGAAGGTGAGTGGGAAACTAAATTTAATTTGGATTGTGTGTTGCTTTTCTAATTGTAGAAAGGCTGATTTTCTCATGCCTACCTTTTAATTGACATTCGCCAATGGGTAATATTTCATAGGTATCGGTAATCTCTAATAGTGCAATCAGTTCTTCTGATAGTAAGATATCTGTTTTATATTGACTGCAGGTTGTTTGTATTCTTGCGGTAGTATTTAAAACATCTCCAGTAAAAAACAGCTCTTTTTTCAACACACCAATTTCGCCCGTAGTCACCTTCCCGTAATGAAACCCAGCCTTGAATTTTGGAACTAGACCAAACCTTTTGATATATTCATCAGAGGATATTTGAAACATTTTTTTTATACTAAAAAAGCACTCAATACAGTTGTTATCAGTCAGTCCTTTTTTTAAATTCCAAGATACAATTATCTCATCACCAGCATATTGATAGACTTCTCCACCTGTTTGAACGATGGATTGGGTTAAATCTGCGTAGTATTTCCTAAGTAGCAGAAAGTATTCTTTATGCCCGAGTTTTTCGGCTATGGTTGTGGAGGAATTCATATCCAGAAACATAAATATTCTTTCTTCTTCTCTTGGGTGATGATATTTGCCAGTAAAGAAATTATTGAAAACACCGCCTCCTAAATAGTCGGAAACTTCTGAAATAAACAGGGTTAACATAGTGGTGATTCCAGCAAAAATCATTATGCTCCAAAAAGAAAAGTTACAAACAAATTGTAGAATTGACTGAACTGTTTTTGGGTGGAACATTGGGACATCCAGCCTTGAGCTGTTTAAAATGAAGGAAGAGATTAACAGCAGTAAGATGATTAGTGTTAAGTAAAGCGTTGTTTTGAACACTATTTTCTGCCAGAAATTTCTTGTCTCAAAGTATGCATTCACTATTTTCGTCTCAATGCCACCAATCAAAAAACCTATAAGTAATGAAATTGTGACGGCTGAGAGAAGGGAGGTTTCAAATTCATACAAATTATTGGTTGATGGGTAGGTTTCTGAGTTACCCAAAATACCATATTCTAAAAGACTATAAAGAACTCCACCAATTACCCAGAGTATTCCAAATTGAAGAATTTTGGCGAAATCTCTTTTTTGGTTCGGAGTCATATTTATTTAGGGCAATGAGTGAGAATTACTTGTAAGGTGTCATTGATTAGTATGAGGGCTTACGCAAGATTAGATTCAAAAAGAATGATAACCAATGTGTTATGAGTTAAAGTATGTAAGTCCTAGCTAGATAATTCCTAAATAACTTACCTGAAATTTACCATTAAATTCCGCAGTTTCAATAACCTAATAAAGAATGGCTTTTCAATAGAGAACTGAGTATTTAGTAGTGTTGTTTTTGCTTTTAAGCCTTACACTTTTTTTAGCACTTAGGTGTGGGCAATATGTTGTACAAAATAATCACCTTATTCAAGTTGGATAAGGTGATTATTATTAAAAATCAGATGCTAGAGTTAACCACCAGATAATGATTTGTCTATTTGAGAAACAACATCTTCTTTAGGACTCGATTTGATTCTAGTTATAATCATTCCAATTAGAATTAAACCAATGGCACAACTTTCATAAATATCTGGGGTTTCATGCAATAGAATGAATGCAAAGAACAGTGTCAGAAATGGTGTCAACATGGTTAAACTCGACACTGTTTCAGAGGAGGCAGATTTGATTCCTTTATACCACATATATTGTCCTAGAACAATTACAACTAAAGCATAGACAGAAATGAGAGCCAAAAGTTCTGTTTGAAATGCATCTTGAAAATGATGAAGCCCGAATAGCTTCAAGGCGATAATGAAAAAGCCAATTGCCGAAAAGAAATTACGAGCAAACAAAAAAGTCCGTAGTGAGCAAAATTTCAGAATCTTTTTACTCATTACTATTCCAATTGCCTCCACTGCCGCTGCAATTAGAACAATATAATCTCCATCTCGAAACATATACATTTCTTTCACATAAACGATGGTCAAAACTCCCACCCCAATAATGCTAAGCCCTATTATTTCATTTCTGCTTAATACAGTTCTAAAAATCCACCAAGCAAGAAGTGAGTACAGAATACTCTCAAATCGGGAGAGCATAACGATATTCGTTACGCTGGTGCTTTCCAGAGCTGTATAAATTAATGCTGGATATAACCCTGCGATAAGAACACCAACAAATAAGAGTAAGTGCTGTTTTAAACTAAATGATCGAAATTCTTTAATTATCCCCTTTGTGCCAAACGAGGCGAGTACTACAATGCCTGCACAAAGGTTTCCTATAAATAGAAGGTTGCAAAACGAAATGGCATTCCCCAATTCTCCATCACTTTCTCCCAACAACTTTATGACGGGGCTGGCAATAGAAAAACAAATGAGTGCGATGAGTATTGGTAGGCTGGCTTTCTTTATCATAATAGCACTTCTTGTTGGGAGAAATACTGAATTTATTTCTCCCACTTCTGGCAGTATTCAGTAAGATTAAAATGGACTTATAATAATGCGGTAACTTTATGAAATCAAGAAGAGTTCCAAGACGTAACTATTGTAAGCTAAGCAAAAAACCAAAAATCAATAATGGGTTTCTTATTCCACAAAGCGAGCTGCTCCTCTATTTCCTTTTTCCCGGTTGGAGAGGCGACTACAATTATTATTTGAGGGTTTTCTATTGTTTGGATTTTCTCATAATTCTCCAATATTACACCATAAATATCTTTTCCTATTTTCCGCTCATTGTCGCAAACCCAATGGAATGTATCATCATAAGACTGCAAGAGTTTCGCCATATCTTTCCCATTTCTCCCAGCTCCCCATAACACTAAAGGGCGTGTTCTATCTCTATCCAACTCGTAGAAAAAGCGCAGTTTGAGGTCGAAGTATCGGTTGTCCTTGTATTCTTCCCAAGTGCGGGAAATTCTATCAGACCTATCTCTCCAATGGTGTAAAATTTTATCTATCCCAACAATCTTTAAACCTAATTTATAGAATCGGAAACAGAGGTCATAATCTTCTGGATAGATGATTGGGTCAAAAGCACCTACGGCATCCAAATCATCTTTATGAATGAGCCAAGAATGAGACGGAATCACGCATTCCCTATAAATTTCTTGATAATGCGTGCTCGTTCGGGCAACTTCATTCAGCCATTCTTCATATTTGATAAATCCATCGCCCACAGTTCCATCATCTACAAAGTGCTTTGTTCCTCCAGCAATCACAGTTCCCTTTCCGTGTTTGTTCCACTCATCTACAAGTACTTGGATTTTGTAATCTGGCATTTTATCATCAGAATCCATTCTGTTGATAAGCGAGCCTTTTGTTTCTGCATAGCCCACTTGCAAAGTTGGAATTAGCCTTGGTTTGTCACTATTGAAAAATCGAATTCTAGCATCTTTTGTGGCATATTCCTGCAAAATTTTCGGACTATCATCCGAAGAATGGTCATTTACGGCAATCAATTCCCAATTCTGATAGGTTTGTGCCAAAATAGAATCTAAGCAATCATGCAAATAAGGCGCAGTATCTTTTACTGCCATAATGATGGTTACAAGCGGTTGGTCAGTCATTTGGATTTCTCTTCGGGATTCGGGAAGTTCGGGCACAATTAAAAGCTATCGAAGTATTGTTTGGTTGGTAATATTAACTGATGTTGCGCAGTTTGCCACTATTTTTTGGTTGGATTTAGCAGATTGTTCATTGGTGAGATGGAATTAGTCTTTCCAAAATTCGCTAACAAATCCTGGGAATTAAACCAGTCAATTGCATACTGCCAAGTGCACCCAGCCAATTTTAGGAATTTGCTTACCAATTTGAATGCTTTTTCCTCAAATCTAGCCTCATCAAACTTAGGATGTCTTATTTCTTTAACTTCCCAAAATTCCCCTTACTCTCTAAAACCTTATACTTTTTCAATGTTGCATTCTCTTCCACTTCCTCCAGCACTATATCGAAATCAAACCTTTCTGTATCGGTAAAAAACATAAGAAGCATTTTTTGAAATTTCTTTGTTTTTAATTCTTTTACTGGAACTAAGTCCGCCCTCATTCCCGATTCTCTCATCCCTTTCCCAATCACTTTGAAATAGGAGTCGTAGTTTCCGTTAGGGCAGAAAATATAAGCTTGTTCTTTTTTGCCCAAACCATAAGCTTGTCGAATGGCGAAATGTAAATCTTCCATAGATAAACTTCCATCAATGGCAATTTTTCTCCAAACCGAAGTTTTTCCGTACAAATACACTTTGAAATAGAAAACTC
>JBLIFI010000088.1:0-12605 GCA_047633715.1 Flammeovirgaceae bacterium | reverse complement strand
TTTCTTTCAACTCCATTTTCCAAATTCTTAATACAATTTACTAAAAGCCATTTTACCTAGTTAAATCTTTGATTATCAGATGTTTAATTAAATACAGAATTTGAAAAATTAGGGTGGGAAATGTCGGATTTAAAGTTATCAATCCATATCACAAGAATATCCCAATTACAATTCGGCAATTGGCAACTCATACATCAAGTATTAATGACGAAGGGAATTATAATAAGGCATATATCTTTGAAGAAGAATTAGATAAAAAGGAATTTCCTGAAGCTTGGGGAAAATACATAGATATGTACAATAAAAACACTCCTATGGAGATGAAAGACTTTCTAGAAAAGGTATTTAAAGAGGGAGGAGATTGGGAAACGAAAAAGAACTTCATAGAAGCAAAACCAGGAACAAAATATGAATACAGTAATATAGGAGCTTCATTATTGGCATATTGCACACAACTTTCTGTCGGAAAGAACTACATGGACTTCACCAAAGAGCTAATACTAGAGCCTTTGAAAATGGAGAACTCTGGCTGGTCATTAAAAGAGGTTGACAGTAAAAATCACATCTCATATTATAATGAAATTTACAATATTGTGCTACCTTATTATTGTGTTACTTATCCAGATGGAAATCTATATTCGAGTGTGCATGACCTCACTAAATTTATGCAAGAAATGATGAAAGGCTATGAAGGCAATAGCAGTATGCTAACTGCGGAGTCTTTTCAGGAGATGATGAAAAACCAAATACCCGAATTAGATGTGCCAACAGGAATTATTTGGGACATGGACAATACATGCTCTATAGGTCATGGAGGCAATGATTTTGGAATAGCCACAATGATGTTTTTTGACCCTGATACTGGAATTGGGAAAATTCTGTTTACGAATGTATCAACAGAAAAAGAAGAGCAAGAGCAACAGTTCTATTCAATATTTGTAAACATATTTAAGTATGATTCCGGAATAAAATAAAAGGTTCTATCGTGAATTTGGGTATTGAGTGCAATTCATGATTTTGAAGTTTAAGTTATTAGGTTCAAGTATGGACGCTTGGGAAGCCCCGCTTGAACCAGTTTTATTGCTTGTTTTTCGAGTTTGTTAAAACTCGAAAAACAAGCAATTTCTTCAAATCTTAGTTTTGTTATA
This sequence comes from Flammeovirgaceae bacterium, assembly GCA_047633715.1. Classification (GTDB taxonomy): domain Bacteria; phylum Bacteroidota; class Bacteroidia; order Cytophagales; family Flammeovirgaceae; genus JBLIFI01. The sequence goes on along the minus strand of JBLIFI010000088.1, from coordinate 11,457 downwards.
CCTTTTAACCAAATTCACGATAGAGCCAAATAAAATACTTATTTTGGTTTATTTCAGTAGCTATAGCTTAAATATATTCCTATTTTTAGTTATTAACAATCTCATTTAGAGACAAATACAAAAGAGTGCGACTCCCGATAATAAACAGCACAATGTGCTTAATACTCCAAAAATGAAATACTCCGTAGAACTTGCCTCCGATTCCCCACAAGCTTGGGTAGATACTGTTTTGGCAGACTTTGACTCCTTCCTCCAAGATCATGCTGACTGCGAACGCAAAGCTTCGGCAATGGCAATGAACATGGTTGCTCGCTATTCTGACCGCTTGGAAATTATTCCCGAGCTGATTGAAACTGCCTTGGAAGAGCTGGAACATTTCCGAGATGTATATGAAATTATGCAGAAAAGAGGCGTTGAACTCCCAAAAGTGATGGAAAAAGACCCTTACATTACCCAACTCATGCAAGAAGCAAAGGGTGGAGATGCAAACTCCAGATTCTTAACTCATTTGTTACTCGGCTCAGTAATTGAGTGCCGAGGTTGCGAACGATTTCGTTTAGTGAGCGAGCAGTTGGAAGATGAGGAACTGAGCAGATTCTACAAAATCCTTTGGGCAGTAGAAGCCAAACATGGGAATATTTATGTGGAAATGGCGCTGAATTATTTCGATAAAGATTTGGTGTACGGAAAGCTAGATGAGCTTATGCAGAAAGAAGCGAAAATTGTGGCGAACCTGCCCTTACGTGCGGCACTTCATTAGAAAACAAGATATTAGATTTTAGACATAAGACAATGGGTACTTTTGCATTCACTCGTTAGTAAGTGGTGTATGGAATTAGTTTATAACTAAGAAAAAGCAAATAATAAGCTTCATGTATTTGCAAATTATTAGTTAAACCAGCTAAGAATTACACACTCCAAAAATGAAATTACTAATTTTCTCGTTTTAATAGCAGTTTCCAAAAACAAGAACCCTACTATGAAATCTATACTTTTATCAGTTTTCCTATCATTAGTTGCTCTGGTAGCTTTCGCCCAAGATGGCTACAGAATTGAGGTGGAAATCAAAGACTCCGAGGCTAAAGAAATTTATTTGGCATATCACATGGGAAGTAAGCAGTTTTTGACAGATACTGCTAAAATTGAGAATGGAAAGTTCGTATTCAAAGGAGAAGAAGAGCTGAAAGGAGGAATTTACTTAGTGGCAGTTCCGCCCAAAAACACCTATTTTGAATTGCTGATTGATGAGAAAGACCAACATTTTCAAGTCAAAACAGATACTGCTAATTTAAGTGGGAATGTGGAGATTTCAGGCTCTCCGAACAATGAGAAATTCTACGGATATATTGGTTTCTTGGGTAAACAGCGAATCAAAGCTTCTGAAATGCAACAGGAAATGCAAAATCCTGATTTGGAGGAAGACAAAATGGAAGGCTTGGAAGAGAGCTTGAAAGAACTGAATGAGAAAGTCAGGAAATTTCAAAGCGATTTGATTGCCGAAGATGGTGGAAATGCCTTCGTCTCCAAAATGATTAAAGCCAACCAGGAAGTGGAAATTCCCGAACCGCCCACGAATGAAGACGGCTCAATTGACTCCACTTTCCGATATAAATATTACAAAGCACACTATTTCGATAATTTGCCATTGAGCGATGGCAGGTTTTTGAGAACGCCACTTTTGGAGCGGAGAATTGATTCTTATATGAAGAAGATGGTATCTCCCCTACCCGATTCTGTCATTAAAGAATCTGATTATTTACTTTCTATTGCAACCGATGAAACTGTCTATCAGTATGTGCTTTCCAAGTTGCTGAACGATTATGCTAAATCGAAAATAATGGGTTATGATGCAGTTTATGTGCATTTGGCAACCAACTATTACGGAAAAGGGAAAGCGGATTGGGTAGATGAAGAGCAACTATTGAAAATTGTGGATAATGCCAGAAAGCTAGAACCTCTTCTGATTGGAAAAAAAGCCCCAAACCTTATTTTGAATACATTGGCGGGCAAGCCAGCCAATCTATATAACATGTCAAGCAAGTTCACAGCCGTTTATTTCTGGGATCCAGATTGTGGAAATTGTAGCAAAATGAGTGTGGCTTTGGTAGATGTTTATAAAGACTATAAAGACAAAGGCTTCGAGATTTATGGCATTTGCAATAAGACTTATGAAGAACTGGAAAAGTGTAAAGAGAAAGAAACCGATAAGAATATGTCTTGGATAAATACCGCAGACCCTTACGGACAAGGCTTGGCACACAGCAAATATTACATCAGAGCAAATCCAACCATTTTTTTATTAGATAAAAACAAAGTGATTCGCTACAAACGAATTGATGCCGAGCAACTGCGAGATATTTTGGAAAGGGAATTGGATGGGAAGAAATAGTTGATTTGCGAATAGCGTGAGAGTGTTAGTGCTATTTTTTTATAACTAATGGTATGCACCTTACGATTTTTGACCCATAAACAGGCTGTTTATCAATTTCCCATTTCCGTAGTGTTTGTAAAGACTACGGAAATGAGAAATTGAATATTGTTTCAGCAAACTGCGTAACATCAGTTTATAAATAAACATATTTCCTCGACAGCATTCTTTCAAAAAACCTTGTAAATCCGCCCAATCTTTCCCTTTTTTGTAGAACCGCTACTTCACTACTACAATTCTAAATTTGAGGATGATTATTCTCAGAAAATCCATTACCCAAGGTCTGTCATGTCATTAATCAACAAAGCGGTTCGAGATAGGAACATTCTGCTCGACAAAAAGAGCAATCATGTCACCTATCTCCCACATCAGAAAACTCGAAATCTCAAAAACCCTGAAGAGGAAATTCAGCTCGAAGCTTTTTTGGAGTTAATCTATTCCTACGGCTATCCTGCGCACAAGCTCAAAGTGAGTGATAGAATAAAAATGGGTTCAGCCTCGAAAGAAGCCGACATCATGGTTTATAAAGATGATGAATGCAAAGACCCGTATATTGTGGTGGAATGCAAAAAAAGAGCAGTTTCCCAAAAGCAATTTGATGAGGCGATTGACCAAGGTTTCTCTTATGCTGCTTCCTGCAATGCCGATTTCGTTTGGGTAACTTCTGGGCGATACAATGCGCATTTTGAGGTTTTACAAGACAAGTTTATGGAGCGGGAAGAAAACAAAATTCCCCGAGTTCCCAAACATGAAGAGTCAGGTAAATCATCTTATCAGCTAAAGAAAAAGACTTTTCGCTTCTTCAATCGGCTTGGTGGAATCAAATTGCTGAGTAACCCGATTATGACAGATACGCTTCTGTATATGGCTACTTTGGCGATTTTTGTGGTGCTTTTCAGTAAGTTAACTGTGGAATATCATAATGAAATTTGGAAACAGATTAAGGCGATTTACAAAGGCGATTTAGATTTCAGCCATTTGTTCAACGGAATCATGCTGTTTTCCACCTTGTTGAGTCTGGGTTTCGGAATGCTGTTTATGCGAAGCCATAAGTTGTTGGGCACAAACCAAATCAAGCGGAAAATAGATTTTATAGTAATTTCCATCATCTTGATTTTGCCCGCTTGGTACATGAGCGTTTCCAACTCTGACCCAGAATGGTGGTATTGGTCTCATTATAAGGAGATTACATTCAAAACAAAAATATACCTCTGGCCATTTTTGAAAGCTTTTCCATTCCAAACATTAGCCATTTACCTTATTATTTGGCTAATGACGAGAAATTCTAAGCCGAAGAGAAGGAAGAGGAAATAGATTAGTTGGATTTGGTAATGTGGAAAATTCAGATTAGAAATCATCACAATTGTTTTTTTCTTATAATTATTGATTTTCTTGCAACTGCGCGAGAAGGGAATCTCGCACTACTCAATCAATCGTGATAACATCTAATTATTTTCCAGTTGTGTTGGTCAGGTTCTTAAAACTGACTATTCTCGGATTCTCAAATCCGAGAATTCAATGTAAACACATCTGCGGGAATCACTTTTTAAAATCGTACTTCGTAAATAAAACCTATGAACAAAATCCCACTTCCAGAGGCATTTTTAGAGCGAATGAAAAGCCAATTGGGCGAGTCGGAATTTGCCAATTTCCTAACTGCTTTGGAAGACGATAAGGTAGTTTCTTTGCGTGAAAATCCTAAAAAAGCTACTTCTCAATTCGACTCAGAAGAATCAATTCCTTGGAGTGAAAAAGGGAAGTATTTGCAGGAACGCCCTGATTTTGTGAAAGACCCGCTCATTTTTGCAGGAAGTTATTATGTGCAAGAAGCTTCTTCCCAATTTCTGGAACGGATTTTTGAGCAAGTCTTAGATTTGCAAAAGCCACTCAAAGTATTGGATTTATGTGCTGCTCCTGGTGGAAAAAGCACTTTATTAAGTTCCCTACTTTCAGAAGACAGTTTGTTGGTTGCTAACGAATTGGTCACAAAACGCTCCATTTCCCTTATGGAGAATTTGGTGAGATGGGGAAATTCCAATACCATTGTTACTGGGAATAACTCGGCTGATTTTTCTCCAATTACCGACTTTTTCGATGCCGTTGTGGTAGATGCACCGTGCTCTGGCGAAGGAATGTTTCGGAAAGACCCAAAAACCATTCGGGTTTGGTCAGAGAATTTGGTGGCAACTTGTGCAATCCAACAGAAAAATATTTTGGGAGAAATTACCCCAAGTGTTAAACCAAATGGGATTCTGATTTACAGCACTTGCACTTACAATGAGCAAGAAAATGAAGAGAACCTGAAATGGTTGGCAGAAAAAGGCGGGTTTGAATCTGTCAGAATTGAGCTTGCTGAGGAATGGGGAATCACAGAAACAGTTACCAAAGTAGGTGAAACTGATTATTTTGGCTATCGTTTCTATCCGCATAAAGTGCGTGGAGAAGGGTTCTTTATCTCTTGTTTCCGCAAAAAGGATTTTGGAAACAAGCCCAAGAAAGTGAAAATTAAGAAACGGGAAACTGTGGAAATGCTTCCTAAAAAGTATTTAGATTTTATTGAATCGTGGTTAGAATCTCCAGAAAAACTAGATTATTTCAAGGTGCAGGAAAATGTGTTTGTCATTCCCAAGAACTTATCGAGAGAATATAAATTCTTGGTTAATTTTCTGACTATCAGATTATTTGGAGTTGATTTAGGGCGGTTCGGAGGAAAAAAACTAATTCCTTCGCATCAGTTGGCAATGAGTCATTTGTTGGCTGAAAAAATTCCAAGAATTGAATTGGATTACGAACAAGCCATCAAGTATTTGAGGAAATTGGAAGTAGAAGTAGAGTCAGATGTGAAAGGTTGGGCAATCGCAACTTACCAAAACCAACATTTGGGTTGGATAAAAATCCTCCCTAACCGAATCAACAATTATTACCCAATGGAATTGAGGTTGAAAAAAGAATTTTAAGGTTATGGAATTATATAAATCCAAACACCGTTGAATTAGAGTGTACTTCTTGCTAAGAATATATTATAATTAATGTCTTTGAACAACTTTAGCACAATATTAACAAGGCTTACAGCTAAATAAATGGTATTAAGGATTGGTTTTTGCAAATCAATTATCAAAGACACTAAATCAGAATTTCATCAAATAAACTTACTTCTATGAAAAAGACTAGCCTTTTACTACTTGCCTTTGGGGTTTTATTCAGCTTCTCGGCAAATGCCCAAACTTGGGAAACTAACTATGCTGAAGCTGTTGCCAAAGCAAAAAAAGAAAATAAAAAATTACTCTTGAACTTCACAGGTTCTGATTGGTGTGGTTGGTGCCATAAATTGGACGGAGAAGTTTTCTCAAAAGAAGACTTCAAAGAATACGCTCAGAAAAACTTGGTATTGGTGAAACTAGATTTCCCAAGAAGAACCCAAATTTCTGAAGCTGAGAAAGTGCAGAATAATGCCTTGGCAACTAAACACGGAGTGAGAGGCTTCCCAACAATTCTTTTGATGGATGCCAATGAGGAATTATTGCTCACTACAGGCTACCAAGCGGGTGGCCCAAGTAGTTATATACAGCATTTGAACAATGCAATTCCTAATAAAAATTCTTCTGGAGATTCAGGTGCGGTAGAATGGGAGACAAACTATGAAGAAGCAGTTGCCAAAGCAAAAAGAGAAAACAAGCAGTTGCTTTTGAATTTCACAGGTTCTGATTGGTGCGGATGGTGTATCAAACTAGACAGAGAAGTATTTTCTAAAGAAGAGTTTTTGGCTTATGCCAAAGATAATTTGGTTTTAGTGAAGTTGGATTTCCCAAGCAAAAAAGTAATTCCTGCTGCAGAGAAAAAACAGAACTATGGCTTACAAAGCAAATACGATATTAAAGGCTATCCGTCAATTCTACTTTTGAAGCCGAGTGAAGAAATAATTCTCAGAACAGGTTATCAAAATGGTGGACCTGCAAATTATGTAAATCATTTAGAGAAAGCTATCAGCAAATCTTAAGAGAAACTCTAAAAAATATTTTGAAGGTGTAAGCAGAAATGTTTACACCTTTTTTTTGTTTCATGAGTTGAACTAATCTTTTTTATACTCGGTTTTGCAATTCATAAACAGCAAATCAAAGTAGAATAGCTGAAAACCCTAATTCCAAACCACGAAAAAGATGAAACAAAATTTACTGTTTTTCACACTCTCCTTATTTGTTGTTTTAACTGCTTGCAAGCAAGAAAATAAGACTGTGGAGGTTGAAAAGAAAGAGATTTCTGTAACTAAAGAAATTTCCAGACCTGCTCCAGCCAATGGATTAGTTGGCAAAATGGAAACTGCACATAAAGTGGCTGATTTCTATAAAAATGAGATGGTTTCTTTCGATTTGGAACTCTACTTTGGTGGAAAACTAAGGCTTGATGGGACAATTCTTTCTGCCACTAATTCGGGTAAAATTAAAATGCTAAAGAAAGATGGCTCTAGTGTATTGTTCGATGGAGAAAAGATTTGGCTTGATTCAAAAGACAGCACTTATAAAGCTTCAAGAGCAAGATTTGATATTTTCACTTGGCAATATTTCTTTGCTTTACCTTATAAGCTAAGTGATAAAGGCACAAAATGGGAATTGTTGGGAGATAAAAAGCTTACGGATAAGAATTATCCTGCTGGGAAAATGACTTTTGAGTCTGGAACAGGTGATGCACCAGACGATTGGTATGTGGTTTACGCCAACGAAGAAAACCTGATTACTGGCGCAGGCTACATTGTTACATTTGGGGGAACTCCTGCTGAAAAAGCGGTAGAAAGCGCGCATGCTATTACGTATTCAAATTACGAAATGACCAATAATATTCCTTTCGCAACAGAATGGGGATTCTACAATTGGTCTGAAGCAGAAGGCTTGAAAGGAGAACCAATTGGGTCTGCAAAAGTGAAAAATATCAAGTTTTTGACAAAAGAAGAAGCTGATTTCTCGAAGCCTGCTTCTGCAACTGAAGTGATGTAGATTTCAGAGATGATTATGAAAAAGAGGGAAGCAGGGTGAGTAACTGTCTGCTTTCTCTTTTATCTAAAAAAGAAAGCTGTACATGACAAAAATCAAATTCCCCCTTGTAGATATCTCTTGCGTCCACTCTCAAAAAAACAGAAAATTTGAGTTTTGCATAAAGAACGGGGTACTATCGCTTACTTTACAGCTTCATTCTAAACTTAAAATCCATTGAATATGACTTTACAAAAAGTCTCTTTCTCGCTAATCGCATTATTATTAATTCTTTCGATTACTGGATGTAAAAGTGACAAAAAAATTATTGACGAAAGCACAAACTCTATAGAATCGAAGCAAAAGAAAGAAATCACTCCACTCCTACCCAAAAAGAAATTGACTGCTGGCTTCTTGGCAATTGATGGCGTTTATAACTCTGAATTATTTGCTCCTTATGATATTCTGCAACACTCCATCTTCCATACAAAACCTGGTATAGAGACTTTCATAGTTTCTCCAACCATGGAAAAAATCATGACTTTTGAAGGCGTGGAAGTCACCCCACATTATAGTTTTGAGAATTGTCCTGAAATTGATATTCTGATTGTGCCAAGTGCAGAACACAATATGGATTCGGATTTGGAAAATGACTCGCTGATTTCCTTTGTGAAAGAGCGTGGAGAAAAAGCTCAATTCGTACTATCTTTATGTGATGGCGCATTCATATTGGCAAAAGCAGGTTTGTTAGATGGAGTTGCCTGCACTACTTTTCCAAGTGATGTCTCCAAACTAAAGGAAACTTTCCCACAACTTGATGTGAGAGAAGAAGTCAGTTTTGTACACGGAGGAAAGGCAATTACTTCGGCTGGTGGGGCAAAATCTTACGATCCTGCTTTGTATTTGACTGAATTACTCTATGGCAAAAAAGTGGCAAAAGGCGTAGCGGGCGGGTTGGTAATTGATTGGAATGTGGATAAAATTGAGTGTGTGATTGAATAATGGCTTTTTTTGATGAGAGCTTGTTTCTTTGCATTACTTCATGCTAGATTATCGCCTTGTTCGAGCGTTTATGCGTGAAAATTAAGTTTTGCTACTTCAAGGCTTCTTTATAGTCTTTACTGGCTTGTTCCATGAATTGCTAAAGCCCGAGAAGCCGGGTCGCCTTTTTCAGATTAGAGCTCTGGTCGCTGATAATGTTGACCACCCAAAGTTCCTTTGCCCTGACTTGATTGGATAATACTTACTGGATTTGCTCCCCGGCCCAGCTTGTTGCCCCTTCCATGAAAAGCACTTTTACATCTTTTATCGACAGGGCTTTTTCAGCTTAGGAACGGGGAATAAATAAATAGCTTATTTATCGCAGTTTATTTTTGAGGCTAGTCTAGGCAAAAAATGTAGCTATAGCACCGCTATAGCTACATTTTTTAACGAAGGGTAGTCCAAAAAGAAACAAGAGAAAAAGCGCATTTATTTAATTCCCGTTCCTTATACTTCGACTGCTGAAAAATCTCCTGCGCATTTTTATTTGCCATCAATTGCTGAAGTGTTACGTCTTGGTTTTCAGTCATTAACCAAGCGACTCTCCCCCTTCTCAACCAAATAAACTCTATCTGTAGAATGGGCGGTTTTAGTTCGGTGCGTAATTAGTAAAATCGCCATGTTTTCCTTTGCTTTTTTCAGAATCTGCAAAATAGCTTGTTCTGTGTTTTTATCCATGGCGGAAGTCGCTTCATCCAACAAAAGCAGGCTAGGTTTCTGATAGAGTGCACGAGCTAAAGCAACTAACTGCTGTTGACCGCCCGAAATATTTGTTCCATCTTCTCCTAAAATGGTGGCATAACCTTGTGGGAATTTAGCAAAATAATTGTGAAATCCGTAAGCTTGGCAAAATTCTAATACTTGCTGTGCTTCTGCCTCAATATTTTCGGAGAGGGCGATGTTTTCTAATAATGTGCCGCTGAATAATTTGATTTGCTGTGGCACAACCGCTATTTGGTTTCGCCATTCGGTTGGAGTGATTGAGTTGAAATCTTGTGATGCGCTCTCAAACTGGATAGAGATTTCCCCAGACTCAAACTGGTAGAATTTCTGTAAAACTTTTAGCAAAGTGCTTTTCCCACAACCACTTTCGCCCAAAATGGAGACAAACTCGCCTTTGTCAACTTCAATGTTGATGCTTTTGAGCAACTGCGAACAGCCTGCAAAGCGGAAAGCCAAATTTTTGATAGAAATTTTTTGGAAATCTCCAAAATGCGTACTTTTTTGAGTGTTGAGTGTTGGCGGTTGGATTTTGCTCTGGCGGAGTGGATGAAAATTCAAACATGCGGTCAAAAGCAACTTTAGCTTCTTTGATTTGAATATTGGCAAGCACCAATCTACTTGCGGTGGGAATTACGCCTCCTGCAATAGATAGAATGGCAACAAACTCCCCCAGTTTCATTTCCTCATTCCAAACTAAATGAGATTGCCAAGCGATAATTGCCATTAGCAAAACTACCCCAACCGAACCGCTAATCAATTCAAAACGAATTCTCGTATTCCCCAATTGGAAAATAGTTTGCTGGAAATATTGGTAAATCAGTTGCGTACTCTTGGCAAAAAGCGATTCTTTGTTTGCCACTTTTATAGTGTGGATTCCCTGAATAGTATCTATATAATTGCTTTCATTTTTGGCATAAGCACTCATTACTTGTTTCTGCTCTGCCAGAATTTTTGCGTTAAAAAAATAGGCGATTAGGAAAAATAGTGGAATACTCAGAATACTGATTAAGCCAATAGGAATGTTATAAACCAAAAGCACCACAGAATAAACTATCACAATCAGCACATCAATCAAAACACTTCCTACCAAATACAGAATGGTTTGTTGGATTCTACTAGTATCGTTCATTCGGGCAATCATTTCGCCAGTTTTCCGATTATCGAAAAAGGGAATGGGCAAATAGAGTAGAGAAGTGTAAAACTGATTAATCATTCGGTTATTGAAATCTCTGTTCTGACGAATGAGTAATTTGCCTTTGAGAAAACCAACCACATTTCGGGCAAGTAACAGGAATGTAAGTAGTACTAAACCTAAAACCAGCTTTTCAAATTCTTTGGAAGGCAAAATTTGGTCAATCAGTTTTTGTGAAAACAGGGCGGTAGACAAACCCAAAACTGCCATAATAATCCCCAAGAATAAGGAAACAGTTAGAATATTAGTATCCTCTTTCACTAAATCCCAAAGCCACGCTTTTTTCTTCTCAGCAATTTCATTACTCTGCTCAAATTCTTTGTTTGGAGCGAGTGTAAGTAAGGCTTTCGACTGCCAAATCTCCAACAATTCACTTTCAGTCAGTTTTATAACGCCTTTGGCTGGGTCGGAAAGAATGAATTTATCATTCTCGAATCCGAAATAGAGCATGTAATGAGACATTGTTTTATCTACAATGACATGCAACAGGCAGATTTTATCTGCTTCTATTAAATGTTCTGGTTCTGCTGTGAAAGATTCTACTTCTAAACCAACTTGCGGGGCGGCTTGCACCAAACCTAACATAGTTGTTCCTTGTCTGCTCGTGCCACTTAATTCTCTTAACCTTTCTACATTGCCTTCTCCACCAAAGTAACGTAGAGCAGTAATTAGGCAGGCAACTCCGCAATCTGATTGACCTTGTTGCTGGAAAAAGGCTTTTTCAATTTTTTTGGCATTGGGTTTCAGCATTTGTGTGGTTGGATTTTGACTTTTTGTATGATTTTGTGCGAGAAGAGAATCTCGTACTACGAAAGACTCGATATTTTGTGTTTGATGTGGGAAACTTAAATCTGTACATCGTAAATCTAAAATCCTACCTTACATCTTACTTGCCTTAATAATCGCTTCAATTTTGGTTTCTCCAGAATAATGCTTGGTTAGCTTTCCTTCTGAATTATAGATGAACACATCTGGGACATTAGAACTACCAAAGGTTTCAAAGAATTGGTTTTGGTTCGCTTTTAGGAAAGTAACTGAATTGGAGTTATTCAAAGCATATTCTTGACTAAATTGCTCAATAAATTGAATGGGTTCATTGGAAATCATGT
>JBLIFI010000087.1:0-12610 GCA_047633715.1 Flammeovirgaceae bacterium | reverse complement strand
CTTCTCGAAGTTTTTTCAGCAATGGCAAACAGTAATTCTGTGATTCCTCATCGAAATTGGTGAACAGTAATTTCGTAGTGTATTGTTTGTTTTCTTCAAACAAATTCTGCTCTTCCATCACATCATAAATTCTATCCACTCCGAATGAAAAACCAACTCCCGATACATTTTTAAGCCCAAAAACACCTGTCAAATCATCATATCTTCCGCCTCCACTAATACTCCCGATGGCAGAATCAGCTACTTTCACTTCGAAAATTGCACCTGTGTAATAAGACAATCCACGAGCAAGTGTAATATCCAAATCCACTTTGTCAGACTTGATTCCCGCAGTTTCCATGATTTGGAACATTTCTTCAAGTTCATCTACTCCTTTTGTTCCTGTTGGAGAAGAAATTAGCCAATCTCTTAATTGTGCTAATTTGTGTTTGGCAGAACCTTCTATTTCAAAGATGGGTTGGAGTTCGGAAATTGCCTGATTGGAGAACCCTCTTTCAGTTAACTCTTCCTCTACTTTCACTTTCCCAATTTTATCGAGTTTGTCTATTGCCACACATAATTCTCCCTCTTTCCCATTTTCGCCAATGACTTCGGCAATTCCTGCCAATATCTTCCTATTATTCAGCTTGATTGTGTAACCTCTGATGCTAAGTTTGTCCAAAACTTCGGTCATCATTCCTACAATTTCCGCTTCGCAAATAAGTGAGTCTGTTCCCACCACATCGGCATCGCATTGATAGAATTCTTGGTAACGCCCACGCTGAGGTCGGTCGGCACGCCAAACTGGTTGGATTTGGTATCGCTTAAACGGGAAAGTCAATTGGGTTTGATTCATGACTACATACCTTGCGAAAGGAACAGTCAAGTCATAACGCAAGCCTTTTTTGGAGATTCTTGGCAACATTTCCTTATATCCTCTGTCGTAATCTCCCGAGTTGGTTTTAGAAAGGAAATCTCCTGAATTGAGGATTTTGAAAATCAAATTATCTCCTTCATCTCCATATTTGCCAGTCAAAACTGATAAATTTTCAATAGAAGGTGTTTCCAACGGTTCAAAGCCAAATTTCTGAAAAACCGTACGGATTGTATTGAAAATAAAGTTTCTTCCCACCATTTGAGTAGGTCCGAAATCTCTTGTTCCTTTTGGAATACTAGGTTTTTGTGCCATTTTATTAGTAGTGAGTATTGATTGGACTTGCATTCAAGTATCAAGTAATGAGGCAAAATAAAAACTCTGATTTGCCTTCCAATGGTTTTGAATGCAATGCGTGAGACACGCATCGAAGAGGCAGGCTCTTTTTGGCGTGTCTCACGCCAAAAAAAACATGAAAAATCCCTGATTGTTTATATAAATAAAAAAGAGAGACTGATGAAAGTCTCTCTTAGAAGTTTTTTAGGCAAGCGCAATTAGAAAAAAAATTCTAATTGCTCATCTTAATTTGTTTGAGACTTCGGACTCAAGACTAAATACTTTGTACTACTTAGGCTACGTCTAGCTCAATTACTTGTCTGCCACGGTAGCTTCCGCACTCCTGACAGATTGTGTGCATCAAGTGAGTTGCGCCACAGTTTTCGCAAGAAGATAAAGCTGGCTCTACCAATTTGATGTTTCCTCTTCTTTTATTTCTTCTTTGTTTCGATATTTTGCGTTTAGGATGCGCCATTGTATTCTACTTTTATATTAAATGAATTAGTTCTTTTTTATATGCTTTAAAGCCTCCCAACGTGGATCAACAGGCTCTTTTGGCTCATCTTCATTCTCATCTAAATCTTCTCTTGAAGAGTAAATGAGTATTTGTTCTCCTTCTTCAGCTTCGAACTCTTCTCGAAAGTCTGGATGAAGTTTTTTCATTGGAATTGCTAGGGCAATGAATTCATATACCAATAGGGCAATATCCACTTCATGTTGCTCGTGAGGAATAATCACAATTTCGTCTGACAATTCCTCTCGCTCTTCTCCGTATTTAAGAATCAGTTTTCTCTCGCTTTCCAATTCCTCAGTATAAACATCTAAAGAACGGTCGCAAACTAAATCTGCTGTGCCTTCTAAATGGAAATCCAATTCCACCATGGTTTCAGCTTTCCTCACATCCACCTTCACATTTACAGAAACATCTTCTGCTAAATCTTCATCATATAAATGGATGAACTCCTTTCCTATTTTATATTGGAATTGGTGTTCTCCTAATTTTATGGAGTAGATGTTAAGTATGAAATCTTGTATATTCACTGCTGAGACTTTTTTCAAAGGATGCAAAGTTACGGAGATTTTGTCAAATGCAAAACATTGGAAGGTACATTACACTATATTTCTCTCATTTTTTTGAGAAAAGAGAAGAGAATAATGAGATAGGAGTCAATTATCTATTTTTTTACACTTACATTCAAGTAAAAAATACTGCTTTACAAAACTTGATGACATCAATCTTCTAATCTTACGCCAATCACAATGATGTCATCAGTTTGTTTTTCTGTACCCATCCAGTCTCTCAGAACTTGGTTCAATTTTTCTTCTTGAGCGTGCATACTTAATGGTTGGATTTCATCAAGCAATGCTCGGAAACGCTTACTCATAAATTTCCGTTCTTCTGGCCCACCGAATTGGTCTTGAAATCCATCAGAGAAAATGTAGAAAGTATCTCCTTGCTCGTAAGGGTGTGTAAATGTATTGAAGGACTTTCCTCTTTCAATCATGGTTTTTCCTCCCAAGCCAACTTTGTCTTCTCTTATATATTGTTGCCCATCTTTTGTATGAAGCACCATTGGTCGATTTGCTCCAGCATATTGGAGTTCTTTTGTGGCATGATTGATTTTGACCACGGCCATATCCATTCCATCCTGAATGATTTGTCCTTCATCTTTGGTTTGGAAAAGTCGCATCACTTCCAATCCTAGTGCTTCCAAAATTTCTGAAGGCTCGGTAACTTTATCATTGTTTACAATCTTATTCAGTAGAGAGTAGCCAAAAACAGTCATAAAAGCACCTGGCACACCATGCCCTGTACAGTCAATGGCGGCAATAATCTGTTCATCTCCACGGTCGGCATACCAATAGAAATCTCCTGTAACAATATCTTTGGGTTTAAGGAATATGAATGATTCTGGGAAGCAGTTAGTCAATTGGTCTCCAGATGCCAAAAGTGCTTTCTGGATTCTTCTGCCATAGCGAATACTTCCTGTCATCTTCTCATTGGTAGAAGCAACAAGTTTGTTTTTCTCTTCTAATTTTTCATTCGCTTTCTGCTTGAGTTTGTAGCGGTTCAGCACAGAAATAATGAAGCCAAGGGAAATAATTCCCCCAAATATGGAAACAAAAAATAATAAGTTTTTTAACCTCTTCTCTTTTGCCTTTTCAATCTCTAAAGCCTCAATTTGCTCTGCCTTTTGTTGCACTTCAAAACTATTTCTCAAATTCTCGATAGATTCGGAAATATGGCTATTTGTGATGGAGTCTTTTACGGCAATAAATTCTTTATAGTTACTAAAGGCTTTTTCGCTATTTCCTTGACTTTCGTATAGTTCAAACAACTGCTCATACGCCTCTTGCATAAGCGGTTTCATGCCTAATTCTTGTGCGGTTTTCAATGCAGATGCAAGTGAGACCTGAGATTTTTCATAAAGCTTCTGCTTTCTGAATATTTTCCCTTCCATAATTTTGCAAGCCGCCATAGACGCTTCGCCTCCATAAGACTCAAATATTTTATATGCATCATCAATATAGCGGAGTGCTGAACTATTGGAATTCTGCATTTCCATTACTTCTGCCAAGTTGAAATAATCATAGGCAACTCCGTATTGGTCTCCTAGTTCTCTATCAATCTCTAAAGCTCGATTTAGATAGTCGTTGGCTTTGGCAAAGTCTTTCTGATAGGCTTTTGTTCTGCCAAGGTTACTATAGGTAACGGCAAGTTCCTCTACATTTCTTTCTTCTTTAGGTAGTTTATCTGCAATTGCTATTGCATTTTCAAATTCCTCTACCGCAGATTCATACTTTTCTTCTTTTAAGTAAACCAAGCCAATACTGCCAGAAACATTAATTTCCCCAATTCTATTTTCAGATTGCTGATAATTTTCTTTTGATTTCAGATAGTACTTTAGCGCATCAGGCAAATTACCCTTGTCTTTATAAGCATTTCCAATCAGAATATATACATCTGCTAGCTCAGTTACTCGCTCTTTCTCGCTATAATTTATGTCTTTTTTTACAGACTCAATCCACATAAAAAGATGATTGAGTTCATTAGGAAAATCTCCACTAAACCCATAATACCTTGAAAGTTGTGCATGAACCTGGGCAGATTTTCTTGAAAGACCTTCGTCTTCTGTGATTACTCGTGCCTCATTCAGCATTTTTAAAGAGATTTCTGGATTTGACAGCAAAAAGTCATTATCACTTTCTCCCTCAACAGAAATTAGAGACATAATGGCTTCCACTTTTTCGATGCCTTTTAAATTAGGTATTGTGTTTAGTAAACTATCCGTAGAATACTGCGAAAAGCACTCTACTGCAAAACAGAAAAAGAGGGAAAGAAAAAGAAATATTTTGATTGTATTTTTCACTTGGGAGTAGAAATTTCCAGTTATGATTCTAAGTAATCAATATTAACTATGTAAAATCAAGAGTCAACGAATTGATTCTTAACATGATAAGAAAATGATAAACAGTACAACGTACTTAAAACTAGTTTATAAGCCTTCTATTGTTCAATATAAAGGAAAACTACCGTAAAGTTACTAAAAGTATCTGCTTGTAGTTCGCTTTTTGAACTCAACCTAAATTCTATATGAATCTGGCTGTTTTCTAGCAAAAAACTCCCAACTGAAAAGGTTAGTTTTCGATTGGGAGTTTTGAATAGAGAAATTTTGCAATTTATACTGCTATTTTCAAATCTTGCTGAAAAGTCTTAAAGAAAAATTTATTGGTAAACTCCTCTCTCGAAAGCGTATCTAGGTTTTGAGCGGCCTGCTCAAAATAAGTCTGATATGCTTTGTTCTCCTTCTGTTTCGGCTTCACTAAGTTCATTAGACTTGCCGAAAGTGTTTTTTTCTGTTCCATTGGTAGACTGCTGTAAAATTTGTATTAAAATAAAGTTATTTATTTAGTAACCCTCAAAGTTAAATCGCTCTTTATTTCCGCTTTTCTATTTGAGATTTACTCATGAATTACGGAGTGAGTTTTCTTGTGTTATTCTCTTCTCGCTCCATACCGTCATTTGTCCATTATTTGCCATTCTCCACTAAGACAATTCAGTCTCTGGGTTGGGCAATTTATCTTCTGCTTTATGAGACAATCGAGAAGTGAGTTGCACCAAATTATCTACTAATAAATACATTACGGGAACAATCACAAGTGTAAGGAATGTGGCGAAAACTAATCCGTAGATTACTGTCCAAGCCATTGGTCCCCAAACTGCTGCATTTTCTCCGCCCATATACATATCTGCCTCGAAAGTGGCGAAGAAGCCGAAAAAGTCGATATTCAAGCCTGTTGCAAGTGGGAAAAGCCCTAAAACTGTGGTGATTGCCGTGAGTAAAACAGGACGTAATCTGGTAAATCCTGCTTGTATTAAACATTCTACAAATTGCGCTGAACTTAGGTGGTCATCTTCGCCCAAGCCTAGTTCTGTTTTCATTCTTTGGCGAGTTAATTCTGTGTAATCCACCAAAACAATTGCGTTGTTTACTACCACACCTGCGAGGGAAATGATTCCCACACCTGTCATTACAATCACGAAATCATCTCCGAAAAGGGTCAATCCTAAGAAAACTCCAATCAGACTGAACACTACGGCTGCCAAAATGATAAACGGCTTGGTGATGGAGTTGAATTGTGAAACTAGAATTAGGAAAATAGAGCAGATGGCAATCATCATGGCCTTCCCCAAAAATGCCATTGATTTGGCTTGTTCTTCTTGCTCGCCTGTGAACTTGAAAGATACGCCTTCGGGCATTTCGTGGTTGCTTAGTAAACCTTGAATTTGCGCTACCACTTCGTTTGGATTGTATCCCTCCAAAACATTTGAGCTAATAGCAATCATTTTATCCAAATCCTTTCGTTTCACTTCGCCATAGGTGGAAGTGAGTTCCATGTCGGCAATGGCAGAAACTGGTACTTGGTGGAATTTGCCTTTGTTATCTCTGAAAGTGATGATTTGCTCATTCAAACGAGTAATCTCATAACGGTATTCGTCTTTCAGGCGTAAGTTGATTGGATAATCATCTTCGCCATCTTTGAATTTGGAAATCTCTTTCCCATAAATAGCCGTTCGCATGGTGGAAGCAATCAAGCCTGTTGAGAGCCCGTAGCGTCTGGCTTTTGCTCGGTTGATGTTCATGAGTAATTCTGGTTTCCCAGTTTGCAACTCCATTTTCAACCCATCGACTCCACCAATTTTGGCTTGGGAAATCATGTTTTTGATTTTATCGGCTTCGTCAATCAACTGTACATAATCCTCTCCGACCACTTCTATGTTTACGGGTTTGCCTGTTGGAGGCCCATCTTGATTTTTATCTACTGTGATTTTTACTCCCAACTCTTGGGCAACTTTGTTCATTTCCTCGGCATAAACATTCATGACATCGAAAGTGGCAATTCCTCCACGCTTTTGGAAATCAATAAATCCAATTGAAATTTTTGACTTATTTGGTGTGATATCAGAACCACCTTGCTCATTTGGCGGACTAGTTTCTTTACCTACATTGGTTACAATTGACTTGATAATTTGCTGATAAGGCTTCATTACCTCGTAAGTCTTTTGCTCAATATTTTTCGTGATTTCATTAGTCGTTTTCACATCGGCACCCAATGGCGCTTCTACATAGGCGTAGATATAAAGTGGGTCGGCATCGGGAAAAAGAACGGTGGCTGGCTGACTAGAGCCGAAAAATGCAATTGACCCGAATAGGAAAAGAATAGTTGCTATGAAGAAGAAATAAGGTTTCTTTCCTGCTAAAGCGAATTTCAACACTTTCAAATAACCGTTCTCCAAAATGGGCAAAAAGCTTTTTTGAAACCAATAAGTTACTGGTCGGAATACAAAAGCGTTTCCTAGCGTTAATACTCCTAGCAACAAGAATAAATTTCCGTAGCTGTAGGTTTCTCCAACAAAGTAGGAAATAACAGAAATCACAAGGCAACTTACTCCAATAATAGAATACATTTTCCAGTTTACCTGACGGCTTGTATTATCAACTTTCATGAAAGTTTTGGCAATTACTGGGTTAATAATCAATCCAACAAAAAGCGAAGATGTCAACACAATAATAAGTGTGATTGGCAAATACTTCATGAATTCGCCCATCAATCCGCCCCAAAATGCCAAAGGCACAAATGCGGCAAGAGTTGTTAGAGTTGATGTGATAATTGGAATTGCCACTTCGCCCACGCCTTCTTTGGCGGCTTTTACTGGAGAATAGCCCATTTCCATCAGTCTATAAATATTCTCAATTACCACAATGGCGTTATCTACCAACATTCCGAGGGCGAGAATCAATCCGAAGAGAACTACAATATTTACAGAGAAACCGAGCATTCCCAACACCAAAAAGCCAAGTAGCATGGAAAGTGGAATTGCCAACCCTACAAAAATCGCATTTCTCAATCCCAAGAAAAAGAACAAAACTACCACTACGAGAATTACTCCAGAAATGATGGAATTCTCTAGATTGGAAATCTGTTTTTTCATGTCATCTGCCTGATTATCAGTAATTACAATATTCAGACTAGATGGAAACTTTTTCTTTTTTGCCTCTTCGAGAATTACCCTGATTTTTTCATCGGCATTGATAAGGTTCTCGCCACTTTTCTTAATTACCTTCACAGAAACTACTGGCTTTCCGCCTTCTGTAGCGAAACTTCCTGTTGCCAAACGGGCGTAACTATCTCGCTCAATATAACTGTCTTTCACTTCTGCGACATCTCGCAAATAAATACTTTTCTGGTCTTCAGATTTGATAATAATTTGCTCCATTTCGGCTACGTCCTCAAACTCTCCATCGACTCTGAGAGACCTGCGGTAGCCCGAAGTGAGAATATCTCCGCCCGACATGGTCATGTTTTCGTTGGCAATCGCTTGCTCAATATCTCCAAAAGTAATTTTTAGAGCTGCCATTTTAAATGGGTCGGCATTGATTTGGATTTCTCGCTCAATGGCTCCCGTAATTTGCACTTTGGAAACTTCGGAAAGTGTTTCTACTTCGTCTTCCAAATACTCTGCATATTCTTTCAGCTTGTCAATTTCAAACTCTCCAGACAAGTTGACTACCATAATGGGAATTTCCGAGAAGTCAATTTCTTGCACACTTGGGTCTTCATCCAAATCGGAAGGTAAATCTTTTTTAGATTTATCTACAGCGTCTTTCACATCCTGCAATGCTTTGGAAATGTTTATGCCTTCGTTAAATTGAATCACAATGGAGGAAACATCTTGCAGAGAAGTGCTTTTAATTTCCTTAATTCCCTTGATTGGCTTGATTTCCTTTTCGATTGGTCGAGTAACCAAATTCTCAATGTCAACAGGAGAATTTCCTGGATAAATGGTGTTTACGTACACCGTAGGTAGGGAAATCTCAGGATATTGTTCCTTAGAAAGTCCTACGTAGGTGAGAAATCCGACCACAATAATAATTGCGGTAAGAATGAACACACTTGTGCTGTTTTTGACCGAGAGGGAACTCAATCCAAATTCCCGAATGACTTCTTGTTTTTTATTTTCTTCCATTTTTGATAGTATCAGGTATCAAGGGTTCTGTAATCAGAGCTTTATGAGCAATATTTTATTTTTGAGAAAGGAGAAAAGAGGAAGGAAAAAGGAGTGAGTTTTAAATGCTCTTTTTTCCATACTAAGTACTTGAACAGAATTAACATAATAATTATAAAATAATCATAATGAGCAACTTATGCCCATTTTTTGATACATAACAATTTTGTCTGACTACTTACTATACATTTTTCATTTTCCTCGGAGCCGATAGCACTGGCTACCAGTCGCATCGGATTTGAGAATCCGAGAGCTGTCAGAACTGAGGTTCTGACAGGCACAAATTTCCTTTTGTACAGTAGTAGGTCTTTATTCCTTTCTCTTTTATCCAATTCTTCTTTCTTAATTTCTAATTCTTAATTTTTTTCCACTACTCTCACTTCCTCTCCATCAACTACTTCATTGTAGCCTTTGGAAATAATTTTATCGCCTGCTTTCAAGCCTTTTTTCACTAAAGTCTCGCCTTTGTAGGATTGCCCAACTTTGATAGTTGTTTTCACTACTTTCTTGTCTCTGACTACATACAAAAAGCGGTCTCCAGAAGCTGATTGCTGAATGAGGTTTGAAGGAACGGCTTGTGCTTCTTTCTTCTCGAAATCCTTGATTTTCACAACTGCCATGGAATTAGGCTTTAGGAAACCTTTTTTATTATCCACACTCATTTCTATTCGAAAAGTTCTGTTGATAGCATTGATTGTTCTGCCTACCAAGTTGATTCTCACAGGCATTTCCTCGCCAATGGCAGGGAAGGAAACCAAAACCTTATCGCCTTTCTGCACTTGTTTGGTGTAGGATTCGGAAACTTCTGCGCTGATTTCCACCTTTCTCAAATCTACCACTCGGGCAATTGGCATGGCTGGATTTGCCATTTCGCCAACATTCATGAAAAACTCATCTACCGTTCCTGAAATAGGAGATTTCACATAGGAATTTCCCAATTGCGATTTTTGTGTGGTAATGGAACGCTCCAACGCTTCTACATTATTTTTTGCTTGGAGATATTGAATTTCCGAGCCAATTTTCTGATTCCAAAGGTTTTCTTGTTTCTTGAAAACGATTTTAGCCAAATCCAATTTGGTTTCTATTTCGGCAATGGCATTTTGCAAAACTGCCGCATCAATTTGGAAAAGATTCTGCCCAGCACTCACTCGCTGTCCTTCCTTCACAAACTTGCGAGTAATCACTCCGCTTGCTTTTGGGAAAACCTGTACATTTTTGTCAGATTTCACCTCGCCTTGCACTTCAATGAAATGCTCGAAATTCTTATTCTCCACCGTGAAGACTTCTACCTGGCGGAGTTGGTTTTCTTTGGAAATTCCTTTTGCCGTGTTGATTTCATTCTCTAAAGTGCTGATTTGCGTATTCAGCGTTGCCGACTGTTGTTTTAAAGCCATCAGTTTTTCTTGTTTGGCCTCCATTGTGTCAGGCTCATCGCCTCCACAAGAAACGAGCAAAAATGAGATTGCGATTAGGGAAAAAATATGTTTCATTTATAAAAGTATTAAGTAGTGAGTATCAAGATTTTGTTTACTTTTCTGGTGCAAGCGTGGACGCTTGCACCAGAAAATAGATATTTTTTTTTTACTAAAGACTTTGGACTAGCGACTAAAGACTACTCAGTCAATTTTCCCAAAGCCTTGTCATAGCTTACTTTAGCAATCAGCGCATCGTAAAGTGCAGAGAAATAGTTGTTTTGTGCATTAAGTAATTCGGTTTCGGCATTGTTTATTTCCATGCTGGAGCCGACTCCTTCTTTGTATTTGATTTGCGCTTTGTCAATTACTTTTTTCGCCAACTCCATATTTTTGGATTGTGACTCTAAACTAGTGATTGCATTATTCAAGTTGATGAGTGCATCTTTTCGCTCCCAATCAATGGTCTTTTTCAGGTGGATAATGCTCAAATCTGTTTTCTGCAATTTGAGTTTTGCCTGTTGGATTTGGTATTTCTTTCTGAATCCATCGAAAATGGGAATATTGACTTGTAATCCAACCGCCCCGTTTCTAAACCAGGTATCATCTTTAAACCTAAAAAAGTCAAAATCATTAGAGCCCATATTGTAACCTGCACTTCCGAAAAGATTCACAGTTGGGTAATATCCAACCTTATACCTTTTCTCGTCTAGCATGTCAATTTCTCTTTGTACTTGGAAAACGGCATATTCTGGGCGGAGTGAATAATCAACCGATTCGCTTTCGAGAATGGAAGTATTCATGGTAACTTCTGTGAGTGTGGCAACCAATTCCAAGTTTTCATACACAGGCATTCCCATTTGGTATTTCAGCAAATTCAAGTTGCTCTCCACAAATCTGTTGAGGCGAGTTTGCTCATTTTCGAGGTTATTATAAGTTACTTGGAGTTTATCTACATCCAACTCCTCTACAAAACCATTTTCGTACATCGCTGTGGTTTCTCTGAGAAGATTGGAAATCCGCTTGATGTTTCCCTTAATTATTCCCTGTCTTTCTTTCATGACCAAAACGCCATAATAGATTTTGGTAATTCCTGCTACTACTTCCGATTTAGTTACGTCAATTGCCTTCACAGAAAGTTTTGTGTAAGTATCGGCTGCTTTCAATCCTAAAAAGTAAGTTCCATCAAACAAAAGCTGGTTGACATTTATTCCTGCGTTTCCCTGAAATTTTGTAGAAAATTCTACAGGGACAAAGTCGGATGCGACAATTCCAGGAGGTCTTTGGTCTTCGGGAATAATAGAGGCAGGAAGCAAGCTTATAGGAACTTTATAGTTCCAAGTCGTGCGAATATCTCCAGTAATTTGTGGCAAACCCATCGCCTTTACTTCGCCAACTGTCGCTTTGGCAGTTTCCACTTCGAGGCGAGCATTTAGCATGTTCACATTGGTTTTGAGCGCATATTCAATGCATTGCTCCAAGGTCATTGCCTGAGTGGAGGTGGAGTCTTGTCCTTTTACCTGCGTAAACAGAAAGAAAACACTCATTCCAATAAAAAATAATTTAGCCGATTTCATGCGGTTTATCTAGTTGTTATTAAATTTAATTTGCTTGTGAATGTCTTGGATTAAGAATCTAATTCCTGCGTATATTTTTCAAAGAGCTCCAAACCTTCTTTTGTTACTATTCCATATAAGAAATGATGGAATAGTTGCATTTGAACTTCTGTAATATCATACTCATTACTTGGGA
Source organism: Flammeovirgaceae bacterium (assembly GCA_047633715.1). GTDB lineage: Bacteria > Bacteroidota > Bacteroidia > Cytophagales > Flammeovirgaceae > JBLIFI01. Next base: position 687 of record JBLIFI010000087.1, on the reverse strand, counting down.
AAATATCTGGGTCGAAACCAGATTCCACCTGAACCATTCTGACACGGGCAATCACATCTGCATCTATTTCCTTTCTGAAAAGCCCCGATTTTTTCCCTCTTTCCAACGATTCTTTGATAGAAGCATTGTAACACTTCTCCTTCATTTCGAGGTAAACATTCCAGCCTTCAGAGTGGTATTTCTTCAAGTCAAATAATAGGCTTGGGTTCATGTTTTTCACTTGCTCCCGAAACATTTGGGAAATCATGACCAATTCATGGATCTCATCTTTCGCTTCTTTTTGGCAGAACAGAATTTTACAATGGTCTTTATCCATCATAAAACGAACTGATTCTTTTACAATCTCTTTCTTATCCTTAAAATGCTGATAAATGGTTTTTTTGGAGATGGCAATTTTGTTAGCAATATCATCCATAGTTACACTACGAACACCATATCGCTCAAACATTTCAGCCGTTTTCTCTAGTATCTGTTCTCTCATTTGTGGTTTATCCAATCTTTGTTCTAGCAAAACTACAGAAACTTTTTACTAATAAAAAGTTTCTGTAGTTTTATTTGTTCCTCTTTTTTGACCACGATTTCTGAGATTATTAGGATTGCCAGGATTATCTGAGCGATTCAAGGCTTTTTCATAAAAATCAAGATGCGGATGCGTGAGACACGCACTGAAGGGAAAAGGAGGCTCTT
>JBLIFI010000086.1:0-12616 GCA_047633715.1 Flammeovirgaceae bacterium | reverse complement strand
GCCTAGACATGATTGGCTGTACCGAGGAGATTCCCGAAACACAGCCTACTATTGAAGGTAACTCACTCCAAAAGGCACAATATGTTTGGGACAATTACAAAATCAATTGCTTTGCTGATGACACAGGTTTGGAAGTGGAAGCTTTGAATAATGAACCAGGCGTTTATTCCGCTCGCTATGCAGGAGAACTTAAAAGCGATAAAAAAAATATGGCGTTGGTGCTAGAAAGACTTGCCGACAAAGAAAATCGGAAAGCTAGATTCAAAACGGTTTTTACGTTGATGCAGAATGGAGAATCTCAGCAGTTTGAGGGAATTGCCAAAGGCGAACTCCGCACCGAGCTTTCAGGAGAAAAAGGCTTTGGTTATGACCCAATTTTCCAACCAGAGAACCACGAAATTACTTTTGCGGAGATGAGTCCAGCAGATAAAAATCAAATCAGCCACAGAGGAAAGGCGTTGAGGAAGCTGGTGGAGTTTTTAAAGGATTGAAAAGTAGAATGTTCTGCTAATCTTTGAGAAACTCCTCTAGATTTTAGCAAAAAAGAAGAGGTTCCCTATTTGTGAGTGTTGCACTACCAAATAGGGAATCTCTTTTATAGTAATTTACAAAGTTGGGTAATCAGTAATTAAGCAAACCCTTCCAACGTCTCATTCAATTTGCCTTCATCCAAAGCCTTTGTGAAAGCACTTCCAATAATGGCAAAATCGGCAATTTTCAACACCTCTGATACTTGTGCTTTGTTAGAGATTCCAAACCCTAAGCCTAATTTGGTGTTTGGAGATTTCTCTTTCACAGTATCTACTACTTTCTGAATTTTTGGATGGATACTGAATCCGCTTCCTGTGATTTTATAATCCGCCATCAGATAAATATAATCTGGTTGGGTGGAGAGCGCAATATCTAGCCTTGCATCGGAAGTGTTAGCAGAAATTACAGGGCAAATTTGTGCATAGTCATGTTGGTGGATTTCACTTGCCAATGCGCTGTCAAATGGCAAATCGGGAATAATGATATAGGGAATTTCCACCGCTTTCAGTCTATTGCAGAAATTATCTAAACCAAAAGCAAACAACTTATTCAAATAAGTCATTACCATGATTTTCTGATTGGGATAATCTCTCCTCAAATCAGCCAGAAACTGCAAAGATTTCTCTAAAGTAGTTCCCGTTTCCACCGCTTTTTTATTGGCAGAAGTCAATACGCTTCCATCTGCTGTTGGGTGAGAAAAGGGAATTTGGAGTTCCAAAATCTCCATTCCATTCTCAATGTATAATTCGGCAGTTTTTCGGCTTTCTTCCAAACTCGGGTAGCCAATTACCATGTGCGCCATGATTGGCAAAGATTGCGTATTTGTCATTTTGTAGTAGTGAGTATTAGGTATGGAGTAATGAGTAGAACACGTAATTATTGCTATTTTTTTTTAAAAACCTAACTTCATTCTCTTTGAATCCATTCTTAATTCTTAATTTCTTTTCTAAACCAGCTCCATTAATTTCAGAATCATTTGCTTTAAAAATTCAGGCTCAACTCGCTCGTCTTTATCTGTCCAATAGGTTTCATATTTTCTGCCTTCTTTTCTGTATTCTATGTGTTTGTAGTTTTCTTTATCCGTTTCAATAATTTGCTCTTTGTTTTTTGGAGGAGGAAACTGCGAGAATTCGTTTTCTTGAATCATCTGAAAAATGCTCGCTACCAATTCTTTATCTTTTACTTTATAGAGTTTATGGTATTTGTTTTCATGAACAGAATACAAAATTCCAGCCTCCGAAAGCGCAAAATAATCTGCTCCGCCATCATGCCAAATTACATGTTCGCCTTTAGGGATGGGAGAGGCAAATGAATGGAATCCGCTTACTAAAAATAGAAAGCTAATTACTAAAAGTTTTAAGCGGGTTGATTTCATCTTCGATAGTTTTTGGTTTACCAATTCATAACGAGAGAAGAGCAAACAGGAATATAGTTTTATTTGAAATTTTGTTGGTAATTCAGCCTGATGGAGGTTGGTTATAATTTAGAAATATGAAAAATAGAGAATTTGCAAATGAAATGAACGAATTTCGGCATAACTAAGTAAAAGAGATTAAATAACCAACTCCATACTAACGTAGTTAGTTCTCTCTCAAGATTGCGTAAAAAATCTGAATGCCGAACCATTAGCATAATGTATTTATAGTTAATTTTTTAGGTAATTTTGACGAGGAAAAATAGCAAGTCAAATGGGGTTAGTTATTTCCCATTCCTTAAATAATTCGACTGAAGTCGAATCTACATTTTTTTCATTTTCAAATTTCCGCATTCTCAAATTTCCACATTTTACAATTATCGCATCAGCTAATCAACAAATCATCACATTCCCTTCATTTCTTCTAATTGCGAAGCCATAAATTTGGTAAAACTTTCTGGCTGAATATTTTTCATGGTAATGAATAAATCCTTCTCGCCACGACCAGAACCATTGATTACGATAGATTGGTCTTTTGTCATTTTTTCGGCTTCTTTCAGCGCATAAGCCAACGAATGAGCCGACTCCAACGCCAAGATAATCCCTTCATTTTGAGCGAGTAATTTAATGGCTTCCAATGTTTCCACATCATCGGCACTAGTGAACTCCACCCGTTTTTGATTGTGAAGATGTGCCAATACAGGACTCACACCACAATAATCCAATCCAGCAGAAATAGAATGTGTAGAGGAAATATTTCCGTCATTGTCTTGTAGGAAATAGGAATAATAGCCTTCGAAAATTCCTTTTTCTCCATTGGTGACTTTGGCGGCATGTTCGCCAGGTTTCTGGCCTCTTCCGCCAGCTTCTACGCCAACTAAACGAACTTCTTCGTCATCCAGAAAATCGAAAAACGCACCCATAGCATTGCTTCCACCACCCACACAAGCCGTACAAATATCTGGTAATTTGCCAATTTGGGCAATACTTTGCTTTTTGATTTCCTCTCCAACCACTTTCTGAAAATAAGTGTTCATGACAGGATACGGATGAGGACCAACCGCAGAACCCAGTAAGTAGTAGGAGTCTTCTGGGTTGGCAATCAAATCTTTGAAAGCGGCAATTACCGCATCATTCAAGGTTTGTTCGCCATCGAAAACGGGAATTACGGTTGCGCCTTGCAATTCCATCCAATAGACATTGGGGCGTTGGCGTTCGTAATCTTTTTTACCCATGTAAATCACGCATTCAATTTGGTAGCGAGCACAAACTGCCGCTGTGGCATAACCATGCTGACCTGCTCCAGTTTCGGCAATGATTCTCTTTTTGCCGAGTTTTTTTGCCAATAAAACCTGTCCAATACAATGGTTTATTTTGTGTGCTCCCGTATGATTTAGACCTTCGTTTTTAAGGTAAATCTGCGCCCCGCCCATTTTTTCTGTCAAATTTTTCAAGAAAGTGAGTGGAGTGGGTCTTCCGCACAATTCAGAATAGGCTTGGTGGAGTTCAGCTAAAAAAGCCTCATCGGTTTTACATTCCTTAAATGCTTGAGCCACTTCTTCCATGTTCGGGCGAATGACTTCTGGGACAAAGCAACCGCCAAATTCTCCAAAATAGCCTTCTGAATTTAAAATATATTCTCTCAAAGATGATTCCGTGAGTGTTTCCATAATTGTAGTAAAATTTATATCTTATTGTACTATTACAGTAGTACGGTGCAAATGTAATTACAAAATCGTATTTTTCACAAGTTTAAGGGAATATAAGTTCAGAAATAACCTGAATTTAGGATTTTCAAACAAAAGATTTTTCCACTTCAATCCTGTACCTTATTTACTAACTTGTATTATCAAGACAATAGTCAATCAACCCTAAAATTTTATGTTATGAAAAATCCTAAAACCTTGTTTTGCCTAATTGTTTTGTTGGTCTCTTCTCAACTTACTGCTTATTCTCAATCTAGAGATAATATAGTTTGGGTGAAAGGATGGGAAGACAGAGTCGTCTCAATTTACCGATTTTGCACTCAGAGCCTATAATTAGAAGCCAGAAATAAAGAAGGCAAAAGCTGGAGAACCTTAGTTTTAGTGCCACGATTACCAAATCTACCAAAGAAGGCCGAGTAGATTTTTATCCACTAAACAATGGAAATAAAGCGGTTTTGATGGTTTCAGAAAATGGTGTTTTTGTAGATAGTTTGGTGTTTCCAATCAAGGAAGTTCCCAAGCCAGAAATTATCATAAAATACAATAATGAAGTAGTGAATCTTAAAGAGGGAATTAGTTTGAAAGGCTTCACTACGGGATATTTAGAGTTGGAAATTGCCAGAACTGATTTCGATATGTTTCTGCCCAAAGATGCTCGGTTTATTTTCTCTGATGCAAGACTAACTCTTGCCAGGAAATCTGAAGAAGTTTCTAGGAGAGCGATTAATTATTTGGGCAAAAGTGATTTATTCAATCTGATTGCCCAAGTAAAACCAGGCGATAGGCTCATGGTAGAAATTCCTGAAATTATCAGAATAGATTCCCAAAATCGTTCATATACAATTGCTCATAAATCTATTTATACAATTCTACTTCACGATGTGGTTGAATGATGAGTTTTTTGTGGCCAGAGAATATAATCCTGTTTCTATTCGGTTGGAAACAGGATTTTTGTGTTTAGTTTTCGTAAACTTTCCTATTCACTAACTCGTCAATTTCCTTATGCCTACAAAAGTCTGTCTCATCCAAGACAATCCAGTATTTTTCAATAAAGAAAAAACATTTCAAAAAGTTGAACTGCTGACTCGGAAATATGCTGAGCTGGGTTGTGAACTAATTGTATTTCCTGAATCATTCATTCCAGGCTATCCGAGAGGGTTTTCTTTCGGGGCGGTAATAGGAAGCAGGAGTGAAAAAGGCAGGGAATTATATGGTGAATATTATGAAAATAGCATTGATTTGGAGAGTGAGGATTTGAAAAGGCTAGAGCAACTGTCAGCAGAAACCAATGCTTATTTGGTAATAGGGATTACCGAAAAAAACTCCAAAAATGGAAGTCTTTATTGTTCCATGATCTACATTTCCCCAAAAATGGGTTTGTTGGGAACTCACCGAAAAATTAAGCCCACGGGAACTGAAAGGTTGATTTGGGCAGAAGATTCTGGCGAGTCTTTAGTGAGTTTCGATACCAAAATCGGCAAATTGGGAGGATTGATTTGTTGGGAAAACTACATGCCACTCGCCCGAATGGCAATGTACCAACAAGGTGTGGAAATCTACATTGCTCCCACAGCAGACTCTCGTGAAGAATGGACTTCTACCCTGAAGCACATTGCCTTGGAAGGAAGGTGTTTCGTGTTGGGTTGCAATCAATATTTTACCAAATCTATGTATTCCGAAAAACACCAAATTTTGGCAGAAAATGAGCCAGAGAAAATGTGTGAAGGCGGGAGTGTGATTATTTCCCCACTTGGAAAAGTGATTGCAGGGCCACTTTTTGGGGAATCGGGAGCACTGATTGCCGAGTTGGATTTGGGGGAAATTACCCAAAGTAAATTAGGTTTCGATGTGGTTGGACATTATGCCCGTCCAGATATTTTCAAGTTCGAGACTGTGAACCAACCAAAGATGAAGCGTGAGGAATAATGGGTGTATGTCAGAATGCAGATTTATGTATTTAATTGAATTTTATGAAAAACAATCTATGGAGTGAAAACTGCATTTATATGTACACCATGAATAACTTAACTGATTGGATTCTGAAACAGCGAGTTGAACCTATTCAGAAAGAATGAGGGAAATCGCATTCTGATATTTTATGGCATATCACAAGCTCCATCGCAAGAAGCACAAAATTTATTATCTCCAACACCTCTCATTCCTCTTTTTCTATCTGCTTCCAACTTGGATTTCATGGTTGATATTTCACTTTCAGACATTCCCAAACGCTTGTAATGTTCAGATACATAGTTGTCAATCATTTTTTTGAGAGCGAGTTTCTGTGTTTCTTTTTCATTGGTTTTCAAGTCATCTAAAAGCTGTTTTTCTGTGGAAACAGCCACTGAAATACTTGCTGAGGAATTGACATATCTATTAATTCCCCTTTGTACAGCATCACAAATAGGGCATTTCCCAATCCAAAGTTGGCGATTGTTTCTCATCGCTTTTGCCAAATCTTTCGGAAAGCCTTCATTTTCCATTCCTGTAGCTACGGCTGTTTCCAAAAAGACTCCACTATTGGTTTTTACATTTTCTGGGAAGTTTTTTTTAACCATCTTTTGCTTGGTGAGCTTTGGTTGACACGCAGAAAAAATGAGTAGAAGTAAAATAGCGAGTGAGTAGAATTGATGATTTTTCATGGTAAACAGGAATGTTTGAAAGAGTGATTTGAAAGTGAATTTAAGAAGATTTTGTCAAAAAAACGCTCATTTATGATTGCCTGATTATAGACTCTACCGCATTCCAAATTTGGGGAAGCTAAACTGGGAATAGCTTTCAAGTTTCAAAAGGGAATTCTGAAACTCTAAAAACTTTCAATTGGCTTATAACTCCCCAAGGTTGGGCGGAATAGACTAGAGTGAGAGGCTCTCAAATTTCCAAAAATGTTCGTAGCCACTCATCAACTTTCGATTAGCGAAATCCAAACAAAAAAAGCTTGTTCTTTCAGTTGTTTGAAGACTGATTTGGCTACTTCCCTGCCAAAGTCCACTCCTTATTCAATGGCGAAATGCTTACCATTAAATCCGATTTTGGTCGGAGTGTGAGGGCGCAATCGAAGCCGTTTGGCTCGGTGTGGAATTGCAATTGGTATTTCTGCAAGACACTCGCCAACACAATTTGCATTTCCATCATGGCAAAATGATTTCCGATGCACAATCTGGGTCCGCCACCAAAAGGGGCATAGGCAAATTTATGTTGGTTGGAGTTTTCAGTTTCCCACCTTTCGGGTAAAAACTGGGTTGGATTTTGCCAATGTTCGGGGTTTCTGTGCAACCAATAGGTATTAATTACCACAGAATCGCCCTTTTGGATGTAGAAATCTCCCAAAGTATCGTCTTCAATCGCTTCTCTGGCAAGTGCCCAGGCGGGTGGATAAAGTCGGAGAACTTCTTGGCAAACCTGCTTGCAATAAGTGAGCTTGGGTAAATCGGAAACGGTAATTGCTTTGTCTCCAACTACTTCTAAAACCTCTTCTCTCAGCTGTTTTTCTATGCTCGGATTTCGGCTTAACTCATAAAATGCCCAAGTAAGCGCAACTGCCGAGGTTTCGTGCCCAGCCAAGAAAAAAGTTAGAATTTCATCTGTAATTTGTTCATTGGGCATGGCTTCTCCACTTTCAGTTTTTTGGTGGAGTAAGAGGGAAAGCAAATCTTGCCCAGTTTTTTCTGTGTTGAAATGCTTTTTCTCGAATAGCAAAGAGGTAATCAATCCACGTAGTTTTTTGGTAGATTTTTTGAATTTCCGATTGGCTGGAGTGGGCAACCACATGGGCGGAGCGAGCGGATTCAATACTCTACGAACTAAGAAACGTAAAGTGCTTGGTAATTCCTCATTCACAATTTTTCCACCACTTTCCAATTTCTGACCCAACAACGATTCGCAGACAATCTCCAAGGTACACTCCGACATTTGTTCCAACAAATTGAACTGCCTTTGGTCGGAAGCCGATGCGTTGGCGAAATAATATTTCCACCTCAACAGCATTTGCTCGGAAGCCTCAATCATGATTTCCCCAAAGTGCGCCAAATGACTTTTATGGAAAGCAGGCTGAATCAACCTTCTTTGGTTCAGCCAAAACTCTCCTTCGCTGGTAAAGAGTCCATTCCCGAGCAGTAATTTCAACTTTCTGTATCCAACCGCTTTTTGGTAATTTCTATGGTTGGTTTGCAGAACTTGCTGTGCATAAGCTGGATTGGAGGTAATCATCACATTTCGCTTGCCAAAACTGACTCCAAAAATATCTCCTTGAGTCTCCAATTTTTCACCCACAAACCCAATCGGATTGTCTCGATAGGCTCGTACATTCTGAAAAGGAAGTTTGTCTTTAAGTTGGGGAATTTTGGGCACGATTGATTGGAATGGTTGAATTTGTGACGGTAGTATCCTGAATATAAGAATGGTTTTTTTGAAAAAATGACAATGAGGACGTGATTTATTGGATGCAAATCAAAGAAGCTACCATTCTTGTCCATTACCGAGGCAAATATACTGTCAAAAATGGCAAGACCTACTACGAAAAGTAGTTCGTTGAGCGAAAGGAAGATCTACTTGAGGATTTCAAGGAGTCTATGTTACCGAAATTGCTCTTGGAAACCTATATGGGCAAATTTTGGAGCATAGTTCAAGTTGGAGGATATACAAGCAGATAGAACAACTCTGGGAACGAATTCCATGTGAGCGGGCGAGGAGTACTCTGACTCAGCATAGCACCTCCACTTCTGGAAAAATAAATGGTTCTTTGAGCATTGATAATTTTGCGAATACAAGCCAAAAAAGAGTCCCAAAACCCCTTTCAAAACGAAACCTCAACAATCTCAAACGCTCCAATTTCCTCTTCACAACAAATAGCACCCAAGAAGGCATCTCCAACAATAACATCTCGTAAAAACCATCGCCTCCCATCTATAAAAATGTGGTCGAGAGATATATCCAACTCAATTTGATGCAAATAACTTAGTTTATGGCCAAGCGCTTTGATGATGCTTTCCTTGCGTGTCCAAAACCAATAAAATGTTCGAACAGGATTATCAGACCTTTTTATGATTGTCCATTCTTGTGCTGAAAACATTGAAGTGAAATCTTCAAAATCTATCGGACTAATCTTTTCCAAGTCAACCCCGAGTAATCCCTGTTTTGAGAAAGCACAGATTACTTGATGGTCAGAATGGGAAATATTAAAATGGATTCCAGGTAGAATAGGTTTCCCATTTTCCTGAAATTCAATTTTCTCCAAATCATTATCAAAGCCAAAACAAGTAAGACCATGTTTTAACAACAGCCTACCCACAACGTAATTATAAGCACTCAATTCAGATTTATATCGGAGTGCTTTTAATTGTAATGAAGCAGGCAGTTGCTGAAACAATTCTTGAAATGACTTTTGTTTAATCAAAGATTCAGTTTGACTACGATAGATGCTAATGTCCATTTATTGTTTTTAATGATTCTCAACTTGTGGCAATATATACTCTTACCAAGGAGAGAGCAAACGTGATAAAGATTCATATCATTTCATAATTTATGTGATTTTCCTCAATTCATACTGATTAAGTAGTAATCAAACCATTGAATACTCGATATATTTCCCTTTCTTTGCATGGTACTAGAGAAACTAAAATATTACCACAAGTATTATTTACAATAAATTCAGAAATGATTACAAAGGAACTTATCATCGAGACGGCAACAAAGTTGTTCATGCAACACGGAGTAAAAACCATTACGATTGACAAAATTGTAAAGGAATTACGCACTTCTAAGCGAACAATTTATAACCATTTTGAAGATAAGGTCACTCTACTGGAAGCTTGCCTTGATGTTTACAACGCCAAGGTGCGTACAGAGAATGAAGAGGTGATAAAAGCATCTGAAAATGTAATTGAAGCAATGGGGCATTTGCATCAAAAAATTGTCCACCGCTCACACCAAACCAACCCTAACTTCTTTGGTGATATCATCCATTATTATCCTGGATTGCTGAACGAATCCTATAAACGAAATGGCAATTATGCGCATCAGCAATTAATCAATTTGGCAAGTACAGGTATAGAACAAGGTATTTTTCGAGAAGATATGGATATTGAGGTAGTTGGAAAAACAGTCCTCAGACTGTTGAAAATGCTGAAAGATAATGAGCTATTTCCAGTAACTGAATTCAGTAAAGAAAGATTGACATTTGGCATTATGGTTCCTTATCTAAGAGGATTATGTACCGAAAAGGGGATTGAGTTAGTACACATTCAAGAAGCCCTTTTCATGGTTCAATTATAAGGAATCCATGAAGGTTAAGGCTTATAAAAACGATATTCAAATAAGATAAATATACTATCCAATGAATTTAAATTCATCTTTAAAAAAGACTCCAGTTGCAGTAGTTGGAGTATCAGCAATGTTTGCTGACGCAAAAAATATTGAAGAGTACTGGACAAATATCATTCAGTCTAAAGATAGTATAAAAGACGTGCCATCTAACCGCTGGCTCATTGATGATTATTTCGATGAGAACATGATGGCACCTGACAAGACCTATTGTAAAAGAGGTGGTTTTTTGCCTGAGATAGATTTTAACCCAATGGAGTTCGGTTTGCCTCCCAATATTTTGGAAGTAACTGATGCATCACAACTACTTGGCTTAGTGGCTGCAAGAGATGCTTTTGAAGATGCGGGTTACGGACAAAAATCCGCAAAATTCACTAAGGCACTTAAAGAAAAAACAGGTGTATTACTTGGAGTTGGTGGTGGACAGAAACTGATTACACCATTAATTGCTCGTTTGCAATATCCAATCTGGGAAAGAGCTTTGCGTGCAAGTGGAATTGCAGAGCAAGACATTCCTACGATTGTTGAGAAAATGAAAAGCGCCTATGTTGGCTGGAATGAAAACGCCTTTCCTGGTCTTTTAGGAAATGTAATTTCTGGTCGTATTACAAATAGATTTGACTTAGGTGGAATTAATAGTGTAGTTGATGCTGCATGTGCTGCTTCTTTAAGCGCAATCAAAATGGCATTGAGTGAATTGATAGAAGGCAGATGCGATATGATGCTGACGGGCGGAGTAGATACCGACAATTCTCCATTTATGTATATGTCTTTTAGCAAGACGCCTGCATTTTCCAAATCGGGCAATATTAGCCCTTTTAGTGATGCAGCAGATGGAATGTTGATTGGTGAGGGATTGGGAATGCTAGTCCTGAAAAGATTGGAAGATGCTGAAAGAGATAATGACCAGATTTATGCAGTTATAAAAGGCGTTGGTGCTTCTAGTGATGGACGCTTCAAATCCGTATATGCACCACGTCCAGCAGGTCAGGCATTGGCTATGAATCGTGCTTATGAAGATGCAGGATATGCACCTGACACGGTAGGATTATTAGAAGGACATGGAACAGGTACAGGTGCAGGAGACCCTACGGAGTTCACTTCTATGCAAATGGTGTTTGGAGCTAATAATCCCCAAAAACAACACATTGCACTTGGTTCTGTCAAATCTCAAATCGGACATACAAAATCTGCCGCTGGTGCAGCAGGAATTATAAAAAGTGTTTTGGCTTTACACCATAAAGTATTGCCACCAACCATTAATGTAGCACAGCCCAACTCGAAATTTAACATAAAGGAGTCGGCTATGTATATCAATACAGAAGCTCGCCCATGGTTACGAGGAGCGCATCCCAGGCGTTCTGGCGTAAGTGCTTTTGGTTTTGGAGGCATCAATGTTCACATTACTCTAGAGGAATATTTGGGTCGTGGAACTACAGATTACCGACTACATGAGCCTTACAAGACAATCCTACTACAAGCAGCAAATCCAGTTGAATTACTGAAAGTTGGAACTGAAATTCTGAGTCAGCTCAATGGAGCAGAAAGCGAAACTGCATTCAAAAAATTAATTGCGGATAGTAAAAACATTCAATTAAAGCAGCAAAATGCACGTGTAGGCTTTGTGGCAAACTCTATACAAGATTGTATTGAGATGCTTGAAACTGCTGATTCGCAAGGTTTTTCATCTAGTGCATGGAATCACCCAAAAGGGGTTTATTACCAACCAACAGGAATTGATGTTGAGGTCAATAAAGTGGTTGCTTTATTTGCAGGTCAAGGCTCTCAATATGCAGGAATGGGAAAAGAATTGGCAAATGCTTTCCCAACAGTTGCACAAGCATTTGAACAAGCTGACACCTTATACAAAGACAGCGATTCAGCCTTATTGTCAAATACGATATTCCCTATTCCAGTATTTAGTGCGGAAGAGAAAGCGCAACAACAAAAGGAGCTTACTAGAACACAATTTGCCCAGCCTGCCATTGGTGCATTGAGCATGGGGCAATACAAAACGTTGCAGCTTGCAGGCTTTTCTCCACAATTTACAGCTGGACATAGCTTTGGTGAATTGACAGCGTTGTGGGCAGCAGGTGTTTACGATGATACCACGTTTCTAAACTTGGCAAAAACACGAGGTGAGGCCATGGCAATTGATAACCCTAATGCAGATACAGGAGCAATGCTAGCGGTGAAAGCACCTGAGAAGCAAGTGGCAGATGCTATTAAAAACATTCAAGGTGTATTGATTGCCAATGTAAATTCTAATAACCAAGTCGTTTTAGGAGGAAGTACACCCGCCATTAAATCAGCAGAGGAACAATTAAAAGCAAAAGGATTCTCAGTAATTCCTTTGCCTGTTTCTGCTGCATTTCACACAGAGTTTGTCAAACATGCACAAGCACCTTTCTCAAAGTTTGTACATCAACAGCATTTTAGCACTCCTCAAATACCTGTTTATTCTAATACTACAGGTACGGAATACCCTAGTAACTTAAATAGCCTGAAGTCAATTCTAAAAAACCAGATATTAAATCCAGTTTTATTTAAAAACCAGATTGAAAATATCTACAAGGCTGGAGGTCGCGTTTTTGTTGAATTTGGCCCTAAAGGAATCTTGACAAATTTGGTTAGCAACATTCTGGAA
>JBLIFI010000085.1:0-12732 GCA_047633715.1 Flammeovirgaceae bacterium | reverse complement strand
TATTTTGTCTGCGGGCGTGTTGGATTGTGCAAGAAGTGAAGTGAAGTTGGCAAAAAGTAAAACTGCCAACACATAAAATACTCTATTTGAAAATCTCATAATCATCATTTTTTTCGGCTTGGCTTCTGATTTCTTCTTCGTGTTTTTTTCTTATTTCCATTTTCCTCTTATTCAGAATAATGTCTTCTACTTGGTTTCTCACGAAATCGAGCGGGGAAACACCATCTGAAACCTTATAATCCAAAATCCTAATATAGTAGGTGTGGGTGGAGTCGGAAGTCTCCAAAAATCTCTGTCTTCTGATAGTCTGTACCTTGTTCGGGATTTCCGAAACGAATGGCGAACTTTCAATTAAGTCATCAAAATCTGTCCAAATTGAATCATTTACTTGATAAGAATCAGCAAATTCAACCAAATAAGAGCTAATTTCTTCCATTTTGTCTAAGGCATTTGTGCTCATCATCCGCTTTAAGCTATTCAGCCTGCGAGTTTCGTTGGGGACTTTCGCATAAATTGCCTTCACAATATTTTGCCTCAGCTGAAAGTTATCCAAATTGTTATTATAGTATTCCTGAATTTGCGCATCAGTTACCACAGAATCTAGGTGGTCAAGAATATATCGCTTCTCGTAGGCATAAACCAATAACTCATATTTATAATCTTCAATTCTTCTGTTGATTTCAGCTTCCTCTAATAAAGTCTCTTTTTCAGCTGCCTGCAACATAAGCTGTTTCTGAATCCAAGAATCAATGTAGCGACTTGCTAAAGAGGCGCTATCGTTTTCAGAGGCTCTGTTAGGAATAATTCCTGCTAAATCTTCTCGGTATAAATAGGTTTCTCCTACTCTGGCAATAGCTACAGTCTCGCCAGAGCCATCATCTTGCCGAAGGTTTTGGAGATACTCGCATCCTGAAAGTAAGAAAAGCACCGCTACAAGAGCGAAAATCTTATTCATATTTTTATGCATACGATTGGGCGTTTTCGGAAATTGTTCCTTTTTGGAGGCAAAGGCATAAGCCGACCATTGCGCTATGAGTACTTTTTCCATATTTTGACTGCTGAATTTCATTTATGGCTCGTAATATAATTTCCTCTTAGTAATTTCATTTTTAGATTTAGCAAAGCTAGTCAAACTCCAATAAAGAGGGCGAATTTTGCAAGACAGTTGAGTTTGAACAAAAAAGTTGGCTTATTTTATGAAGCATAAGTGTGGAGGGAGTAATCTACAATAGGCTGATAATCATATTTTTAAACTTTTAAAATTAGATTTTTATTGATTAAATAGATAACTTTTTTTAACAGCGGAAGCCACTATAAACGCTAACTATAAGAAGCCGATTTCTTTAAATCCAAAGGAATGGATTTTGCCTTCTTTTTCAACCAAGAGCCTACCTAGTTTATCGATTCCCAAAATTTGCCCAAAAAAAATAATGGGGAACTCTTCTCGCAAATCGGCAAATTGATGCTTTTCTTGATACCTATATAATATGGAAAGGTATTTTTGTTTCAGTCGCTCTATTTTTCCACTCCGCAACTCTAAATATCTTCTCTCCAAGCAGACCAATAAATCCTCCAATAAAGAATTCAATTCAAATTGTTTACCACTTAAAATGCTTAAAGAAGTCGCTTTTGGCAAATCGAATAGTTGCTGGTTGATATTCAGACCAATTCCCACCACGCTGTTTTCCAAGCGCTGATTTTTAATGAAGTTTTCTATCAGAATACCACCCAGTTTCTTATCACTACAATACAAATCGTTCGGCCATTTCACAGTAGGCTCAATAGGTAGGTTTTTTCTTAGAAAATCCCAAATTCCTATGGAAATAGCCATATTTAGGTTGAACTGTTCGCTTGCCAAAAGAAATGAAGGTTTCAAAATCAATGAAAAGGTCAAATTCTGATTGGGTTCCGATTGCCAAGAATTACCTCTTTGCCCACGCCCCGAAGTTTGCTCCGAAGTAATGATTACTGTGCCATCCAACTCCTTACCTTCTGCCACCCAATTGACTGCCAATTTATTGGTGGACTGACAGGATGGCAGAAATTTTAAATTCCTTCCTACAAAAACGGTATCTTTGGCTGATTTAAACACTAATTTGCTAAGTTTGCTTGATGTTTGACTAATCTGTTTTTCCGAAGCCAGAACCGACTGTATTCAATTCAGTTCTGGAATGCGAAATTTGCATTTATTGTTGAATAATGGAAATCTATTCTAGTTATTCATCATTGATAAGGAACTCAAATTAAATAATGTGCTATTTTATCGCAGTTTATTTTTGAGACTAGTCTAGCGGTTCCCCGCTGGGACAAAAATTGCAGTCATAGCATCGCTATGGCGAAATTTTTAACGAAGAATAGACCAAAAATAAACAAGAGAAAAAGCTCACTTATTTATTTCCGTTCCTAAGTCAAAACATCTTTATTTGTCTCATTGTTGGAGGCATTGAAATCTTACACTCACAAAGCATTTAATCCTGAAATGGTAGAAAAGAAAAATACAGAAGACTCACTAGAACTTGCTAACACAATTGTTGAAGGTTTACGAGAGAAAAAAGGCGAGGATATTGTGATAATTGACCTAACCAAATCAAAGAACTCAATTGCCGATTATTTCGTGATTTGCTCAGGAAACTCTGACACTCAAGTAGATGCATTAGAAAATTCAGTAGATGCTTTCACTAGAAAAAAGCTACAAGACCGACCATGGCGAGTGGAAGGAAAAGAGCAAAAGGCTTGGATTTTGATGGATTATGTGAGCGTAGTCGTTCATATTTTCTTGAAAGAAAAAAGAGAATTCTACGGCTTAGAAGAACTTTGGGGAGATGGGAAGATAACTGAATTCGAGAGTTAATCCTCCTTTATTGACGGCATTAGTTTTTGAATACAAAAAAAAGTAAAAGTGCCAACAATAGTTATAAAAATGGGTTATACAGTCTGAGTTTATAGGCTATCTGTCTTTATTGGATTTATTTAACAAATACAGTTCAAAACTAAAACCTTGTTTTTGAGGTTCAAAGCGTACTCAATACTTCCCCTGTTTAATTGGGAAAAGGGATAAAAAATTTACAATTAGAAAAGAGCATAAAAACGTGTCTAATGGCAGAAAAATCAAATAAAAAGAACCCGCTTAAAAACAATCCTAAAAACAACTACCAAATTTGGCTATTAGTGGCTATGGTTTTGGTAATTGTCGGGTTGATGTATTTCTCAAGAAGCAACTCAATGGCCGAAGCCTCAGAAGGCAGGTTCAAAGACATGATGTCTGCTGGAGATGTTCAGAAAGTGATGGTAATCAATAAGCAATTAGTAGAGGTTACCCTTACTAAAGAAGCGGTGGATAAAGAGCCGTATAAAGAGGAGTTGACCAAACGAACTCCATTTTCTTTAGCGACTGGCCCTCATTATGTTTTTGAAATAATTTCTTCGGAAGATTTCAAGAAAGACATTGATGTGATAAACCTTAAGTTAATAGAGGAAGGGAAAGAACGTGTAGAAATTGGTGTAGATAACAACCGAGGCAGTTTTGTTAGTGAACTATTCAATTGGGGATTCATTCTATTGATGATTTTCGGTTTTTGGTTCTTGATGCGCAGAATGTCAGGTGGTGGAGCTGGCGGTCAAATTTTCAATATCGGAAAATCCAAGGCTGCTCTTTTCGATGCTGAAAACAAAATCAAAACTACTTTTGATGATGTTGCAGGATTGGATGAAGCAAAAGAAGAAGTAGAAGAAGTAGTGCAATTTCTTAAAAACCCATCGAAATATACAACTTTGGGAGGTAAAATCCCTAAGGGAGTTTTATTGGTAGGACCTCCTGGAACGGGTAAAACGTTGATGGCAAAAGCAGTTGCTGGAGAAGCTGGCGTTCCATTTTTCAGCCTTTCAGGTTCTGATTTTGTGGAAATGTTTGTGGGAGTTGGCGCAGCAAGAGTAAGAGATTTATTCAAGCAAGCGAAAGAAAAAGCGCCTTGTATTATCTTTATTGATGAGATTGATGCGATTGGTCGTTCAAGAGGAAAAGGTGCAATGCCTGGTTCAAATGATGAGCGAGAAAACACATTGAACTCATTACTTGTAGAAATGGATGGTTTCGCTACGGATGCTGGCGTAATTATTATGGCAGCAACTAACCGACCAGACGTTTTGGATAGCGCACTTTTGCGTCCAGGGCGTTTTGATAGGCAAATTGGAATTGATAAGCCAGACATTAAAGGACGAACTAAAATATTTGCGGTTCATTTAGAGCCAATAAAATCAGCAGATGATGTAAAACCCAAAGAATTGGCGGCAAGAACCCCAGGTTTTGCAGGAGCTGAAATTGCCAATGTCTGTAATGAAGCGGCTCTTATTGCTGCCAGAAGAGAAAAGAAGGCAGTTGATATGAAGGATTTTGAAGCTGCAATTGACCGTGTAATTGGTGGATTGGAGAAGAAAAATAAAATCATATCTCCAGATGAGAAAAAAATTGTGGCTTACCACGAAGCTGGACATGCAGTAGCAGGCTGGTTTTTAGAACACACTCACCCATTGGTGAAAGTAAGTATTGTCCCTCGTGGAATGGCTGCTTTGGGTTATGCTCAATATTTGCCCAAAGAGCAGTTTCTGCATACTACTGAGCAAATGCTAGATGAAATTTGTATGGCCTTTGGAGGAAGAGCAGCTGAAGAGCTTACGTTTGGTAGAATCTCTACAGGTGCATTGAGTGATTTGGAAAGAATTACAAAAATGGCTTATAGCATGGTTACCATTTATGGTATGAATAAGGAAATAGGTCATATTTCTTTCTACGACCCAGAGAGGCAAGACTACATGAGCAAGCCGTATTCTGAAGCAACTTCCGAGAAAATTGACATGGAAGTAAAGAAAATGCTTGATGGAATGTACAAAAGAACGCTTGACTTACTGACAGATAAGAAAGAAGAAGTTGAGATTTTGGCTCAAGAGCTTCTGAAGAAAGAAGTGTTATTCCAAAAAGATTTAGTTAGATTGATTGGCAAACGCCCTTTTAAGGAAGATAATCCTTATGATGAGGACACAAATGAAGTTGTGGTAGAAGAAAGTTCTGCTAATGCGGAAGTCAATTAGTAAAAAAACTATTTTTTTAGAACCCCTGATTCAAAATAATTGAATCAGGGGTTCTTTGATTTTGAATGATTATGGGCAAAGTTGTCACAAGGGTAACAAACAAGTACCATCCGCCACTTCTGCCCAACTAGGTTTTTTATGTACTAAATCATGCTAATAGATTTGAGAATATTTTTGTCCGCCCAGAAAACTGTCGCTACTTTCTGGAAAAATACACCCAACATATTTATCCAATTGCACAAACTTTTACTTACTGCCGACATTTCCTACCCTAATTTTTCAAATCCTGTATTTAATAATAAATTGATTATCAGTTATTTAAATAGAAAATATGGCTTTTTATAAATTGTATTAAGCTTTTGGGAAATGGAGTTGAAAGAAACAATTAGTATTTTAATTATTACTTTCCCGTGAAATGAACAAAATTTAGCTTATTAGTTGTCAGACACCTTAAAGGTGTCTGACAACTAATAAGTGATTTGTATTTTAATGGTGGGAAATGTCGGTTACTGTCTGTTGCCCAATCACTTTCATTTGCTGATTAGGAGAGAAGAGGAATTGGAGCGAAGGTTTTTAGAGTTGAAGAACACCGGATGTAGTCCTGTTAGGGTTTGAAACCCTGACAGGATTGGGAGAAGAGTTGCCAAATATTTTGAGTAAACAATTCAGTAACCTCTTCAATGACTGACTGTACGCAAGCCTTCAACAAAGAGCAAAACCGCAAAGGCTCTCTATTTATGAGAAGATTCAAGCGCAGACAATTCACAGATGAATCTTATTTTTTTACTTGCTTGCGCCACATTCATCAGAACCCTGTTCGGCATCGTTTGATAAAAGAATGAATGCTCGATTGGAATTATCGAGCATTCATTCTTTTATTGGAAACAGGAAAAGTAAGGTGGAGCGTGAGGAGGTTTTGGGTTGGTTTGGCAAGAGCCATAAAGCCAGCGAAAAGGAATTTTGGCTGTTCCATAACCAAGGTTGGGATTCGGAAGATTTGGTTTTCTATTTGCCAATACAGAACTTGCTAAAAATATTTCCTAATAAATCATCCGTAGTGATTTGCCCTGTTATTTCTCCGAGTTGATAAGTAGCATTACGAATATCGAGAGCTAGGAAGTCTCCCGTAACTCCATTATCCAACGCTTCAATAACCTCTTCCAAAGCTTGTTGTGTGGAAACTAGGCTTTCGTAATGTCTAGCATTAGTTACGATTGTGTTGCCAGCTTTGAAATCGGGCAAATTGATACGTTCGAGGATTTTGGTTTTGAGAACTTCCAAATTATCGCCAGTTTTTGCGGAAATTAGACAGACTTCTTCACGGTTTCCCAACGTAGTAAACGCTTCTCTTGAAACAAATTCTGCTTTGTTGCCAACCATAATAAATGGAACTCCGTAAGATTTCACTTCTTCGAGTTGCTCTTCATACGCTTTCAAGCTTTTGACTTCGCCCATATCTAACACATAAAGAATCAAAGAGGCAGATTTCATTTTCTCTTTCGCTCGTTCCACTCCAATTGCCTCAATTTCATCTTGCGCCTCTCTCAATCCTGCCGTATCAATGAATCGGAAACCGATTCCCTCAATATTCATTTCATCTTCAATAAAATCTCGGGTTGTTCCTGCAATGGCGGAAACAATTGCTTTTTCCTCGTTCAACAACGCATTAAGGAGTGTGGATTTTCCCGCATTCGGTTTCCCTGCAATTACGGTGGGAACGCCATTTTTAATCACATTACCGACTTTGAAAGAATCTGCCAAGGTTTGGATTTTAGCTTGCAGGTCGAGTATCAAATTTTTCAATTCTTCCCGATTGGCAAATTCCACATCTTCTTCTGAAAAATCTAATTCCAGTTCAATCATAGAAGCGAAATGAACTAGCCTTTCTCTCAAAACTTTAATTTCTTCCGAGAAACCGCCACGCATTTGGTTCATGGCGGCTCGGTGCGAAACTTCTGAATCGGAGGAAATTAAATCTGCCACGGCTTCGGCTTGAGCTAAATCAAACTTCCCGTTCAGAAAGGCTCTTCTAGTGAACTCTCCAGCCTTAGCATAACGCACTCCCAACTTGCCAAAAATTCGGATAATTCTTTGGATAATATACTCCGAGCCATGACAGGAAATTTCCACCACATTTTCTCCTGTGTAAGAGTTTGGGCCTACGAAAAGGGAAACCAGAACTTCATCTACAATCTCCTTTCCTTCTCGTAAAGTCCCGAAATGAATGGTGTGAGATTCTTGTGTCTCCAAATTCTTACCTTTGAAAAGTTCATTGGTTTTGGAGATGGCATTTGCGCCAGAAACTCGCAAAACGCCAATTGCACCTATTCCAGGAGGAGTTGACAAAGCGATGATTGTATCGGTAGAGTGGAAATCTTGCATTTTTTGGAAAATTGTATCTGGTTTCGAGTCGCAAAGATAACCGAAATAGCATGTATCAGTTACTCCCAATCCATAAAGTCACTTTTTTTTAGGAATTCTTTCAATTCCACTTCCAAGATTTCTTCTGTCAGATGATAACTGCCCACTAAAGTGTCCATTCTCTCCCGAATGAAATAGCCTTTTTTAGTGTCAAAATTCAGATAAATAATTTCCGATTTAATGAAATCTTCTCTTTGTTTTATCTCCCCATTTTTGAGTGAGGCAATGAGTTGCGATAGTTCATGGTTTTCCATTGGAAAGCAAGTTTTTTCAATCAGTTTTACAATCAGCCAACTCCACAAAGCTATTTATGTTCCATTTATTGAGTTGGGTTGATAATGCAAATTTTTCATGGGTTGGCGAGCAGCCTGAACAGATTCCCGTTTCCATGGATGAGTTCTGAATATGATTCATCATTTTAAAGATGTTTTCAGGAATTAAGTAGCCTTTGCATTCCAATGCTTTGAAAGCCGCAAACCCATAGCCTTTTAAAGGAGGCTGATTACTTTTAAGCCACTTGGTAAGTTCCTTAATATTATTTGCTCAACTAATTCCAATGCTATTCTTCCCAACTCTGGAGGTGAACCAGCTGCACCACATGCAAAGCCTAACTTGTAGTGATAATAATGAATTTTTCCTTTCTCAAATTTTGAAATATCTATTTCTTCTTCGTAAACCTCTTTGTGCTTATTGTTAATTTGCTTGAGTAGAACTGAGTCTAAACTTGATTTCAGCGTAATGTATTTCTTCATTTCAGTAACTGGAGATTCTTCCTCTTCACCCATGAGAAATTCAGCATTCATAGTTCCTCTATCGGTAATTTCTTTGTACACAATCTCTTCGTTTGAGGAAATTACTTGAAGAATGTATTCATCAAATTGAAATCTGTTCAGTTTCAACTCCCAATCCAAAATCAAATCTTGTTGGAGTACAAAAGCGCTATCTATGTTTCTTCCATAGAGCGTTTCAAGGAGTTGGGGAATTGTATTGCCTTTTTCTACACTTGCCCAAAGCGAATCCAGTTTTTGATTCAAGGATTTATCGTACTTGACCTGTTTATTCCGAGTCGATTTACTCTCTGCTAAGTTGATTGAGGAAGTGTTTTTTACGCACGATTGGAATGAAAATAGGAAAATTGATAGGAACAGGAAGTGTTTTAGTTTCATATAACTAAGGTTGTTTGCAAGTCAAAATCAGCTGTTTGATTAAAGAAAGGCTTGGGTTATAAAAAACCAAGCCTTTCTTTAATTTACGCAATTTATCAGATACTCTTAAAAAATGGAAAGCAGAAAAGATTATACCGCCTGCATTTTCTCTCGGTATTCAAACTTATAACCCACACCTTTTACTGTATGAATGTAATCGTCTCCAATTTTTTCCCGCACTCTTCTCACATGAACATCTACTGTTCTTTCCAAAACTTCTACATCAGGTTCCCAAACTCGCTCTAAAATCTGTTGCCTGTTGAAAACCTTGTTCGGGTTTTTCATCAACAACCAAAGTAACTCAAATTCCTTTTTGGGCAAAGTGGCAACCTCATTTCCGATAGATAATGTGTAGCTATCTCTGTCCAAAGTTACGTTTCCAGCAGAAAGCTCTGGAGAAGTAGATTCTTCTGACTTTGACCCTCTTGCTCGTTTGAAAATAGCATCAAGTCGCTTGAGCAAAGCACGAGGTTTTATTGGCTTGATTATATAATCATCTGCGCCCATCTGAAAAGCGGCCACTTCCGAATATTCCTCACCACGGGCAGTCAAGAACACAATAAAAGCATTATCCAATTCTGATGAAGCTCTTATTTGCCTGCAAACTTCTATTCCATCGACTCCAGGCAACATAATGTCTAACAAAACCAAATCAGGTAAAAAAGCGATTGCTTTTTTCAACGCATCTGACCCATTATCTACCGCATCAACTTTATATCCTTCTTTTTCCAAATTATAACTCAGCAACTCAGTTATATCAGGATTATCTTCAACAATCAGAATTTTCTTTTTCATGGGCATCGTGGCTATTCTTCTTTCAATCACCAATTGAGGGTATTGTAGGAATCACTATTTTCAGTAAACAAAAATGGTTCTCTGACAAATTTTGTGGAGGTCGAAATTACTAGATTAAAGAACCTGATTTCTAGCCAATCAAATGTAGTTTTCCTCGTTGCGTGTCTCACGCAACACCTTGAATCACATAAATTGTCAGACAACCACAAAAATAAGCTTTTCGGCTACTCAAAGAGTGAATAAACTAGATGGTAAACAACTCTTAATATCTAGGTAACAAGTTGTTCACTCCCAAATAATGAATGTGTATTTACTGTGAAAAATGTAAATACCAAAGATTAAGGGCGCATCTCATTTTGTCGCACACTAAAAAAGCATACGCTGGCAGAGGTGTCGATGGCGACAGCATCGGCTGTCTGATTCCAGCAAACCCTACCAGACGTTTATTCATAATCTCAATTATTTCATTTGAAGAGTAGGTTTTAATTTCCTGCGACATTTTGAGATGCGCCCAAGATTAGTGTTAAAAAGCAAAAAGAAAACACTAGGTTTGGGTGATTCAACAGGCTAAAAACTATGGAAATAAACTATTAAGAAGTAGCTTTCGTATTACAAAGTATTGGGAGACAGTACTTTTAGGGAACTTTCGGAAGATGAATTATTTTGGAGGGCAGGTTCAGACTGGCACAGGACTTCTTGCTTTGCAGTTCCGACATTATTGAGAGTTATTTAGGAAAACTCAAGACCAAGATAAACCCCAATAGCAGAAGTGGCCTGACCGAATATTGCTACTTTCGGAAAGCATCTTTCAGTAAATGAAAAAGACCGCTTTGGAAAACATAAATTGCAGGCAATTGAGATTAGAAAAAAGACCTGCTAAGTTTCTGAAACTTAGCAGGTCTAATAAGCAACCTGAACAACCAAAATGTTGCTCCAAAATTGACAGCGTGTCCCGAGCGAAACATACTCAAAGCGAAAACCTTCCCAATTCCACAAATTCCCGATTGCTTCATAAGCTTAGGAGGAAGTGAAATCCAACAAAAAAACTTACTCTTTTTCGTCTTTCTTAATCGTTCGATTTTTGAATGCGGGCTTGGCGGACGGTTTCTTGTCTTCAGATACGGGAGTTTTCTTAGCTGGCGGAGCAACTATTTTTTTCTGAGTTGTAGTGGTTTTCGCCACAGTTGCCTTCTTGCTTACAGTCATTTGCTTCACGGATGGTTTCTTCTGCTCAGTTGCAGGAGTTTCTTTAGTGGGCGGAGTAACGACTTTCTTCTGAGTGGTGGGAGTTTTCCTTGGAGTTGTTTTCCGCTTCACAGGGGCTTTTTTCTTCTCTTCTGGTTGAGGAGCAGTTACTTCTTGCTTTTTGGGTGGAGTTTTTTTGGTCGCAGTAGTTTTGCGAGTGGCTGGGGTTGGCTTCTTGGTTTCCACCGTTCTTTGGGTGGTTTTAGAAGTTTTTACAGGCGTGCCTTGTGCCAAAGCTTCTGTCAATTCCGTCATAGAATCTCGAAGTAAATCTCCAAAGCGGTCGGCATCTGGCATAATTTCCTTGCAGGAAGTGGCGCAAATAGTGATTTGCCCTGCATAGCTGAATACGACAATCATCAGCCCCATTCCATCGTAAAGCACACCCATTCCGTAGTGCGACAAGAGTTGCGAGCCGTTCATAAAAAGTGGAATTGGTGGCCCAGGAACGTTGGTAATAATGGTGTTATAAAATGGATTATGTTTCTCGGAAAGCTCCATTTTGATATACATTCTGGAGGCGAGCGCAAAAAGTTCGGACGGGATTAATTCCATCAGTTTATCAGCTTTCAGCGCCTTGCTATACACCTTGGAACTTCGAGAGCTTTTTCGGATAGTTTTGAGCCTTTCGAGCGGGTCTGCCTCGTTCGTTCCCAATGAAACCAACATGGCGGAAACCTGATTTCCCATGCTCGCTTTTGCCTTCTCGTCTCGCACAGAAACGGGCGCCATAGTAATGAGCGATTTTTTGGGAAGCTTCCCTTTCTCATCGAGGTATTTCCTAATCGCTCCTCCGCAAACTGCCAATACCACATCGTTCACAGTTGTGCCAGGCGAAGCATCTTTCATAGCCTTGATTTTGGCTAACGGGAAGCTCGCTCCTCCGAATATTTTTTGAGAACTTACGGGAACATTGAATATCGTTTTGGGCGCAGTAAACAACATTGGAGGTGGTGATAATGCTTTCTGAACCACTTCTGCTCCAATTTGTGCCACATCGCTAATGGTTTCCGAAGCAAATTTAATGAGCTTCGATGGCGTTCCGAATAGGTTCATGTAGCTTCTTGCCACCACTTCTACACCCGTAGGAATAGATTCTGGTTTCCATTCCTTTTTAGGCGCGCTAATTTTCCGAGGCTCGACAGACATATCGAAAATGGCACTCATAATTTCTGCGCCAGACATGCCATCAATGGCGGCATGATGCACTTTCGCCAACATGGCATAAGAGCCTTTGGGTAAGTTTGGGATTTTATCCAATCCGCTCACAATGGTCATTTCCCAGAGTGGACGCTTTAAATCAAGTGGTTTGCTGTATAATTGACTGGCGAGATTGAGCAAATCGGTTATTTCGCCAGAGCCTGGCAAAGAGACGTGCAACAAATGTGTATCCAAATCGAAATCGGGGTCTTCTACCCAATAAGGTCGGCTTAAATCTAACGGAACTTGCACCAAACGCTGTCTGAAAACCCGTGAAAGATGTAGCCTTTCTTCTATGAATTGCCTAAAAGCCTGAAAGTCGAAATCATCACCTTCTTTGGCTGGGCTGAACAAATAGAGTCCGCCCACGTGCATGGGAGTTCTGGGCGTTTCCAGATTGAGGAAAAGCGTGTCTTGTGCTGATAGTTGTTGCATATTGTCAGGTATTATTTTTTTTCGATGATGAGCCTAGTTTATTACGATCACCCTAAAGTAATGAATGATTATGGAAATGAAAACTTACAATATGAACTTTTGGTGGAATTTAGGTTGCATTCTTAGAATTTAAGCTGATTTTGTTTTCAAAAAATGAACTACTCCAACTCCTTCCACTTATCCAATTCAATAGTAGCCACTAATTGCCCATGATCAGATTGCCAAACGGGAATACTGTCTTCGCTCAAAGTCTCATCAATCAAGTGGTCATTATAGGCTTCCACATTCAAAATTCTTCCAATTCGATTATGATTGCCTAAAGCGAATTCATTTCCTATAATAATAT
>JBLIFI010000084.1:0-12734 GCA_047633715.1 Flammeovirgaceae bacterium | reverse complement strand
CCAATTGGCAGAACGCCCCGCTCCAACCCTGCGACTTACACGGGAATGTTTACCGATATTCGTACGCTTTTCACGATGTTGCCCGAGGCGAAAATTCGTGGTTACAAGGCGGGAAGATTCAGTTTCAATGTAAAAGGTGGGCGTTGCGAGGAATGCCGAGGTGGCGGAATGCGTGTGGTGGAAATGGATTTTTTGCCAGATGTGTACGTGGATTGCGAATCGTGCCGAGGGAAACGCTACAATCGGGAAACTTTGGAGATTCGCTTTAAAGGAAAATCAATCTCCGATGTGTTGGATATGACGGTGGAACAGGCTTCTACTTTCTTCGAGAAACTTCCGAAAATTTACCGAAAAGTAAAGGCTTTGGCAGATGTTGGATTGGGTTACATCACACTTGGTCAGCATGCTACGACTATTTCTGGTGGAGAGGCGCAACGGGTCAAACTCGCCACGGAACTCTCGAAAAGAGACACGGGAAAAACGTTCTATATTCTGGATGAACCAACCACGGGCTTGCACTTCCAAGACATCAAACTTCTGCTCGGTGTGCTGAACGCTTTGGTAGATAAGGGAAACACGGTGCTCATCATTGAACATAATCTCGATGTTATTAAAGTTGCTGACCACATTATTGACATCGGCCCAGAAGGTGGCGAAGGTGGCGGAGAGGTTGTGGCTAAGGGAACTCCTGAGCAAGTGGCGAAGGTGAAGGAGAGTTATACGGGGAGTTTTTTGAAGGGGGAGTTGTAGGGGTGAATGGTTTCTTGAAAACTAATTATTAATGATTCAATAGATTTCTAATTATTACAATGAGAGGCTACAGTATAATTGGTCTTGCGCTAAAACTTCTCTCAAATTGATGGTTTTATTGGGTAATTCTCTATTCTTGTAAGCAAAAATATTATGAATACTTTTTACTTCTTTGATTTTTGTATAAATCAGAAATATTATGATATATAAAATAACGTTGGAAAATTTTTTCAGCTTTGGAGAGAAACAGGAATTTGTTCTAAACAAAGAAGTTAACATTCTACTAGGAATTAATGGAAGTGGAAAGTCTAACTTTATGAAGGCCATAAGACTTCTAAGTGAAAGTATTACTGGAAAGGGCTTTCAATCCTTGTTTTTGAAAGAATGGGGAGGTTTTCTTTCCGTATGCTTTTCAGGAATTACTAGAGAAGACAGTATAAAAATCTCCTACGAGTTTGACCGAAATGTTTTAGGAAGCATCTTGGAAGGAAAAGGGTATAAGTTCAGAGCAAATCCTATATATGAGATAAAAATCAGTAAAGCAGGAAGTACTGGATATTTTCTTTCAGAAAAAATTTATAACATAACAGCAGAACAGCCTGAAAATCCATTTGTATATCTAGAGATGGAGAACGGCAAGGGTTGTATTTCTACAAAGCAAGAGAACGGTCGAGATAACTTGCAGTTTTATCCCAGTAATGAGGAGGAAATATCTTTTAAAACAGAGGAATTTATTTTGAGGCAAATTTCTGACCCTAATAGGCATTACCCACTATTTACACTGAAAAATGCCATTGAACAGATGTTTGTATATGATTATTTTGATACAACTCCTACTAGTAAGATAAGAAATTTAAGTGAATACAACCTTAGCAAGCAACTATTACCAAATGGCGAGAATTTGGTGAATATTCTCCATCGAATGAAAAATCATGAAGGTTTGGATTTCGAAAACATAGAAAAAGTATTGAAATCTATTAATCCTATGTTCAAGGATATTAGTTTCGATATTTCTTCTAATGCCAAGTTGCTACTGGTTCTTAGAGAAGAATACCTCTCCAAAGCAATTCCAGCAGACCATATTTCTGATGGAACTCTCAGATTTTTGCTTTTGCTCTCAATTCTCCATAATCCTGAAAGGGGGGCTTTGGTCTGTATTGACGAACCAGAAATAGGCTTACATCCAGATATGACAAATATGCTTGCAGAGGCATTTAAACAAGCCGCTAGAAAAGGTACACTATTTATAATTGCAACTCATTCTCCTCTGTTTTTGAATTCTTTCGAAGTGGATGACTTATGGGTATTGGAGAAAGGAAGTGGAAATCAAACGATAGTATACAATACATCAGAGGAAGAAATTGAGGAATGGGCAGGTCAATTCTCAACAGGGCAACTCTATTTATCTGGTAAATTAAAAGGAGTAAGATGGCAGTAGAAATAAAACTATTTGTGGAAGGAGGTGTACTAAATTCTGAAAATGTAAATATTCAAACTATAAATAACACTGTCAAATTAAGGGAGAGTTTTTACAAGCTTTTTGCTCAATCAGTAGACCCATCTGTTTTTAGGCTAGAAGTTTACATGGGAGCTTCGGACAAAAACACCGCAAAACTCTTTAAGAATGATGTTGCCAAGAAAGCTGATGCGCTTTTGCTCATAGATTTAGATGCAGGTATCTATAAAGATAAAGCAGGTAAGTTAAAAGCGCTTGACTTAGTGTCTATATCCAATCGTGTGTTTTTTATGGTTCAGGAAATGGAAGCTTGGATACTTTCTCAGCCCGACAAGATTGAGGAATGTTTTTACTACCTGAAGAGAGTAAAAGAAAATTTAGAAATTGCTGATGACAACACTATCAAGGACAAGGATATTGAGAAAATTCTAAAACCCAGTGAGAAACTTAAAGTTATATTAGGTCGTTATTTCTTAGTAGAGAAAAAAGGCAAGCAGAAAAAGAAAAAGTATGATAGTAAGTTAAAAGATGGTAGCGACTTACTAATGTTGTTAGACTCGAGCCGTTTGAGAAAAAGTTTTGAGGATGTGAATAATCTTCTGATAATTTTAGAGAGTTATCATCAAAAACCTGACAATTTGTAATCTAATCAAGGGTATTATAGCAGAATTAGATTCAAGTTCCAACCATTGGGCGGAACGTTTTTTGTAACTTATAATTTACAATCTTGTGTGCCGAAACATCTTTACAAAAAATGGCAGGAGAGCTATTTGCAGAGAAAGGCTCATATTTTGCGGAGTTTTCCAAATCCGAAAGAGGAGCTTGACCGATTGGAGAAGCTGGAGTTTGCCAAGCGAGATAATTACTTTGATTCCCTTTCACATCTTGACTATCCACTAAAGCAAGATGCCGTTGCCCAAACTGTGGCAGACTCACTTCATTATTGGCACGAAAAGCGAATTGAATTATACGCTTACTGCATTATGCCAAACCATGTTCATACGGTTTTCAGAATTTTTGAGGAGCAAGAAGGTAAATATGTGGCTTACCTTCAGCAAGTCATGAAATCTATTAAATCCTTCTCGGCAAAAGAGGCAAACAGGGTTTTGAATACAAGTGGGCAACTTTGGCAATCATTCCATGACGGAGAGATAGCGAAATATCAAAATATGCAGATGAATATGGATTTGTAGTAATAACCAAAGATGTTGACTTCAAAGGCAGTCATTTTATACAAGGTAAGCCAAAGAAACTTCTTCATGTGGCTTTAGGAAACATTCCAACCAAGAAGCTTATAGAAATTCTTGACAAGAATCTTTCTGATATTGTAGGGCACTTCCAAAGTGAGTCATGCTATATTGAGTTGAACAATGGATATATAAAGGTTATTTCAAGTTGACGAGTCCATCTAATGGACATACTCAAAAAGTTAGCAGATAAGGGAAATGCCATTCTTAGTATCGAACATAACCTAGACGTTATCAAAGTAGCCAATCATATTATTGACATCGGTTCGGAAGGTGGCGAAGGTGAAGGAGAGTTATACGGGGGAGTTTTTCTTAAAGAAGAATTGAGAATGAAGAATTAAAAGAGACAACCAATTATTTTAATAATCAACTAGAAAAAATCATAATGTCAACAGACAAGGATAGAATTGTTTTTCATTCTAAGGAAGATTTATCGTCTAGTCACTATTTGAAAAAATCCGTGACCATATTGGAGAGTTTTAGTGATTCTAAAACCAATAATGTGAATGATATTCTCGAATTGTTTCACGTAAAGCTTTATTTCGATAACGAGCTTTATTTAAATGAATGGTCAGAAGCTACTAAGGAGAGATATTTGGCAATTGTTGATAGATTCTGGAAATCCATAAAGGAGTTTACACTTGGAATAGACGATGATAATATACTGATGTTTTATAATGACCTAGATTTTCAATATTGTTCAAGCTTTTGGAAGCTGATTAGTCTTTTTAATATCTATAAAAAAATCAGTAAAGATAAATTCCCTTTATTTATTGACAGTAAGAAATATAGTTTAAGGCAAATACTCGAATACCCAAATATCGTAAAGTATTTTTCACAGGAAATTAAGAAGGTCTTTTTAAATAATACTAATTCCGCAGAACTTATTCTGGGACATTATGAAGAAAGAAGAACACAAATAACAAGAGATTTATGTTTTCCTAACTTATCTAAGATAGAGTATGAACAAATTTTTCAGAATTATCTGAATTCATCTGAACCTAATTTGAATTATGTTAGGCTGATTGTAACTGCAAAAGCGATAACAATTTCTGATAAAACTAAATTGAATGCAAAAAGGCTTGCACAGAAGCTTAATGATGAAGCCCTCAAGGATGGAGTGTCTTGGATGCATGGTATAGAAGTTATAATTTCTAAGGAGCAAACAGAACCAGTATTAATAAAACCTTCTAAAGAGAAAAACGGCTTAAGTTATTCTTATAGTGAGACATGGCTGAATTCAACAATGAATCCTATTTCAATATTGCTAAATTTTTCGATACTCTTTCGATATACAAATAGCCAAGATTGCATTGAGTTAGTGGCTAGAGAGAGTGAAGTTGAAGGACTTGAGAATATATTTATGCGTTCAAAAAATGAATATCATGTATATGCAAAATTTCAACATAAGAATATGTTGTCGCAAGCGCAATTATACCTGTATTTGCACTATTTAGAAAGCCACGAAATCAAAATTGAAAATGTACTATCATCTGTAGTAAATGATTTTGTAAACCATAACTATGGAATTGAAGGTATCAAGCTCAATTCTCTATCAGAAAATATATCTGATTTGGAAAAAATAAGAACCCTTGCCCCAGAAATGGATTTCTTATTGAAGCAATATAAAGCATTTGCTGAGGAAGGCACAATAGATTTTGAACTTCTACAATTTAGTTCAGCACCTTTGAACTTTAGTCAAATAAAGAGCAGAGCAGAAAAAAAATACGTGTATGGTCAGGGTGATGAATTTCTACGATTAAAACATAGTTTTTTTAGTTCAGCTTCTTCATTACACTATGTTGAGCCGTACAAATCCAAATATAGGAATCTATACCAATTGCTAGAAAATGAGAATGTACCCTTGGAATTATTCAAAGGTTACCAAAAGTATCACATAGAACCTTTAATTGAGGATGATTACTTGTATGAAAATGAACAAGGTTTTTTAAAAATCAGAAACAAAGCACTATTTTTTGTTATAGGAAACTTGCATTTTACAGAAGTAATTAGCTTTTGGCATCAGTCCAAAAATGTTAGGGATGAGATACATAGATTGGAAGAAAAGGGAATTATAAGGTTTGAAAATACTCTTTTCACTATTAGCGAAAGACAATATTTCAACTATTTCCTTAACCAGAAAGAGTTCACGAATGGACTAGATTTGAGGAATAAATATATGCATGGTACAAACACAAATTCAGCAGGTAAACAAAAAGATGATTATATCTCTTTGTTAAAAATTTTGATACTGATAATATTGAAAATTCTTGATGATTTGGAGATTGAGAAAGCTATCAATGAAGAAAATATATAGTATAAATAGAATCCCAAATGAACTTAGAGAGGGAATCTTCGAGAGATTATTTGAAGTTGCCGAGATTGCCAAATTCAGCAAGGAAGAAGCTGAGGCTTATGAGGATAGTTTGAAATCATACCGTGATTTGAAAAATTCTTTAGATACTGCTTTTGAAGAGGGAATAGAAAAGGGGATTGAAAAAGTGGCGATAGGCTTAATTAGAGAAAATATTTCAGATAAGGTAATTATATCTGCCACAGGCTTCACAAAGGAACAGTTAGCGCATTTGAAAGGGAAACTGAAAAATCAGTAGTAAAAACACAATTCCTACAACCTAGAGGTTGTAGGCTACGGAAACTTTATGTGGGTTATAATAACAATTAGTTATATTTATATATGAAAATTCTTGAAGATAAATTAGGGCAAGTTAAGGCTTTGTGTGAAAATCACTTTGTGGAAAAATTGTATCTTTTTGGTTCGGGTGTCAGAAATGAACTGAACGAAAAAAGTGATGTGGATTTGCTGGTTAGATTCGGAAGGATTGAATTGTCAAATTATTTTGAAAATTATCTTGATTTCAAATCCAAATTAAAAAGCCTTTTTGGTAGAGAAGTGGATTTAGTTGAGGAACAGACTTTGAAAAATCCTATTTTAATCAATTCCATCAATAGAGATAAAGCATTGATTTATGGATGAGCGAATATTGAAGTGGCTTTATGATATTAAGCTTACTATTTAAGAAATTGACGGTTATTTTGAAACTGAAGAGAGAAACTTCTTCAGTTATCAGAAAAGTACAATGTTGAAAAGAGCAGTAGAACGAAACCTCGAAATTATTGGTGAAGCCGTAAATCGTATCTTGAAGAGAGATGCTACTTTCGAGTCAAAAATATCAGAAGCAAAGTCAATTGTAAGTTTGAAAAATCAAGTTATCCACGCCTATGACAATATTTCTGATGAGATTATTTGGTCAGTTTTGGTAAACCATCTACCGAAATTGAAAGAAGAGGTTGAGGTTTTGATTGAGAATGGTTAAAAGTCAATTTGCAAGAATCTATAAAACCAAACTGAAATATGGATTTACAAACAAGAAGATTGAACTTCATTCAAGAATTTCTACTTGTCCAAAACGAGGAGCTTATAATTGAGCTCGAAAAAATGTTGAAAAAGCGTACGTCTTACAATAAAGATTTAGAGCCTATTTCAATGGAGCAATTCAATGCGGAAATAGACCAGTCTTTGAAAGATTCGGCAGAAGATAAGGTTACTAGAATTTCGGAACTGAAAATGGAAATTGAGAAATGGAACTAATGCCTTTATGTACAGAAATTGCCAAATTCAGCAAGGAAGAAGCCGAAGCGTATGAGGACAGTTTGAAATCATATCGGGATTTGAAAAACTCATTAGATACTGCATTTGAAGAGGGAATAGAAAAGGGGATTGAAAAAGTGGCAATAGGTTTAATTAGAGAAAATATTTCAGATAAGGTAATTATATCTACCACAGGTTTGACGCAGGAACAGTTGGCGCATTTGAAAGGGAAACTGAAAAGTTAGCGGTAAAAAGCTCTAAGTAAATGTAATTCCTACAACCTAGAGGTTGTAGGCTACGGAAAACAGTAGGTTGGAATGGCTAGGTTGCAACACAACAATTATTGAACGATAAATTATTCTGGTTATGCTTCACAAAAAGGATTTCTAGCGCTCTCGGCTTCCTCATCTCCAACCATTGGGCGGATATTCTACGAACTTTTCCAAACCCGAAAGTAATTTTATGTTGCGTAACATGAATTCGTAATTGTAAACTCATCAATTGGAGTTTGAAACTCAACCAGCGAAAAATAAAGGTCTTCAGTTCTTGGTGATACAGCCAAAAAATGAAGACCTTGCTTTTTTTTAGGAAACGCTCTCTCAGTTTGTGACTAATGGAGAGGTAAAAT
Organism: Flammeovirgaceae bacterium; assembly: GCA_047633715.1. Lineage (GTDB taxonomy): Bacteria > Bacteroidota > Bacteroidia > Cytophagales > Flammeovirgaceae > JBLIFI01. Next base: position 5,043 of record JBLIFI010000084.1, on the reverse strand, counting down.
AGTAGAGAATATGGAGAATTTCTATCCAAATCAAAGGTGGGCAAGTGAGGGCGAGCCTGAGCTGGGAGTAGGCGTTGTGGTTGAGACAAATGCGAATCGTGTACAAATAAACTTCCCCACAGCGGGCGAAACGAGGCAATATGCCTTGGCGAGTGCACCATTACGAAGGGTTGTTTTCAAGCCAGGCGATACGATTGTAGACAAGAATAAACGCTCATTGGTGATTGAGCGTGTACAAGACAATGGCGATTTATTGCTGTATATAGGTAAAGAAGGTGCTGTGTCAGAGGCTGATTTAGGCGATGTGTCAGCAGCTCATAGTGTGGATGGCCGTCTCTTTACTGGCGATGTGGAAACTCCAGATATATTTGCTTTAAGAAGAAAAACATTGGAATATGATCATCTGCGTAGAATCTCGCCCATCAATGGATTTGTAGGCGGACGAATAGATTTGATTCCCCATCAATTATATATCGCACATGAAGTAAGTTCTCGTTATGCGCCACGCGTGTTGCTTTCCGATCAGGTGGGACTTGGAAAAACCATTGAGGCATGTTTGATTTTACATCGGTTATTATTGAGTGGTCAGGTGTCACGTGTATTGATATTGGTTCCTGATTCTCTGATTCATCAATGGTTTGTTGAGATACTTAGGCGTTTTAACTTATGGTTTCACATTTTTGATGAAGAAAGGTGTCTTGCCTTGGATGAAAGTGCCCCAGAAGGAAATCCATTTTTAGACGATCAATTGGTTATTTGCAGTACTTCATTTTTAGCAAACTCCGCTACACGTGCTCGGCAAGCAATCTCGGCAGATTGGGATATGCTTGTGGTAGATGAAGCGCATCATTTAGAATGGTCTTTAGAGAAGGTGAGCCCTGAATATACCATTGTGGAAATGTTGAGCAAAGTGGCAAAAGGCTTGTTGCTATTAACGGCAACGCCAGAGCAATTAGGAGTGGAAAGCCATTTTGCGAGATTAAGATTGCTAGACCCTGAAAGATATGCGGATTACGATAAATTCATAAACGAATCGCAAGACCATAAAGAAATTGCCAACATTGTTGAAGATTTATCTCTAGGAAAATCTTTAAAAAGTAAAGACACCATTTTGTTGGAAACTATATTTGGCAAAGAGAGAATTGCCAAGGTTTCTAAAAAAGGAACGGTAGCTAAAAATCAGTTAATAGAAGATTTATTAGATCAGCATGGGCCTGGGCGAGTCGTATTTAGAAATACACGTGCTGCCATGAGCGGTTTCCCAGCCAGAAAAGCACATCTAATTCCTTTAGAAGCAGAATCCAATCAAGAAAAATGGATGCAACGCTTATCGAAAGAATATGAAGTGGAGAAGGAAATGCAAGTTGGCGAAGCTGTCAAACAGCAATTTTGGTTTTCGGAAGACCCACGTGTGCTATGGTTGGTGACTTTGTTGGAGCAACTCAATCCAGCCAAAGTATTATTGATTTGCAGAAGCAAAGCGAAAGTCTTGGCTTTAGATAAGGCTCTCAAAAAACTCAGCAGCGCAAAAGTAAGTGTGTTTCATGAAGACCTCACAATTGTACAGCGAGACAGAAATGCGGCTTGGTTTGCGGAGATGGATGGCGCAAGAATATTGCTCTGTTCCGAAATAGGAAGTGAAGGGCGGAATTTCCAGTTTGCGCATCACTTGGTGTTGTTCGATTTGCCTGCGCATCCAGAATTGTTGGAGCAGCGGATTGGTCGTTTAGACCGCATTGGGCAATCGGAGGAGATTCAAATACATGTTCCTTATCTGAAAGGCAGTCCGCAAGAAATATTGGTTCGCTGGTTTCATGAAGGCTTAAATGCTTTTGAAGAAAACATAGAGGGTGGAAATCAAATAGGGCAACTGTTTAACAATCGGTTGGAGGAGATGGCTTTGGCAAGTTGTTCAACTGACATCAGCACAAAGCTAGATTCCTTAATTGCCGATACGGCAAGCTATCAGAAAGAATTAAGGAAAATATTGGCAAATGGCAGAGACAGATTGCTTGAAATGAATTCGTTCAGACCATTGGTGGCTGAGAAGTTGGTAGAGAAAATCAAAGCGGCTGACCAAGATTTAGGGCTTGAAATTTACATGACCAAAGTGTTTGCGCATTTTGGAATTGAGATGGAGGATTTAGCTCCACGAACCTATTTATTGCATCCAGCAAGAGCAAACAGAGAAGCATTTCCATCAATTCCCGATACAGGAATATCAGTCACTTTCGACCGAAAGCGTGCTTTGAGTAGAGAAGATTTAAGTTTCATTAGTTGGGATCACCCAATGGTAACAGGTGCTTTAGATATGGTACTTAGTTTGGGAACTGGCGGAGCTAGTTTCGGAGTGTTGAGAGGAACTAATGAAGAAGGTATTTTATTGGAAGTAATATTTGTACTTGAAACAGCAGGAGGAAAAGGCATTCATGTCGATCGTTTCCTACCCACTACTCCTTTGCGTATTGTGGTAAATCATTCTGGCAATGAAGTTACAGAAGATTATTCGGAGGATTTGTTCAATAAACAATTGAAAGCAGGGCAAATAGATAGTCTTATTGAGAATGAGACAATGGTGGATATTCTGATTCCCAATATGATTAAGACAGCTACAGAAATAGCGGAACAACTGAGATTGAAAGGAATAGAGAGCGGTTTAAAACAAATGAATCAAATAGTAGATCATGAAATTGGTCGCTTAGCTTCTTTGTACAAACAGAATAAAATCATTAGACCTGATGAAATCCGCACCGCATTATATGAGAAGGATGTGCTGACAACACTAATTGGCAATGCACGAATTCGAATGGATTCGATTCAGTTGATTCGAGAAGGAGGTGTGTAAATCAGAAGTGCTATTGATTTTAGTAGTGCGAGATTCCCTTCTCGCACAGCCGTAGGCACAAAGAATGCAAGAAAAACCAATCGTAATAAAGTCTAATATCATCGAATAAAAAATTACTTGTAATTAACACGAACAGTATGAATATATATGAACAAATAGAGGCGGAAATTAAATTGGCTTCAAATATTGTAATTACCTCACATAAATCTGCCGATGGCGATTCGGTAGGGAGTTCATTGGGACTTCTGCGTTTTATTGAAAAGCTGGGTAAAAAAGCTACGGTTTGTCACCCAGATGCAGCTCCTGGCTTTTTGTATTGGTTAGACACTTCGGACTTTCTGTTAATGACAGACCAGCCAGAAGCAGTCACTACTGCTTTTCAAAAAGCTGACTTGGTATTTTGTTTGGATTACAATGCCACAAACCGTGTTGGGCCAGATATGCAGGCTTTGCTAGAAGCGGTAACTTGTAAAACAATTATGATTGACCATCATTTGAACCCCGAAGAGTTCCCAACTTTAACAGTATCTGAAACTACAGCATCTTCTACTTCGGAGCTGATTGTTGAGTTGATAGAACAATCGGGAAATGGTGCTTTACTCGACCAAAAAATTGGAACGCCTTTGTATCTCGGTATATTGACAGACACAGGTAGTTTTCGGTTTTCTTCCACAAAACCACGCACACACGAAGTGTTGGCAAAGTTGTTAACCGCAGGAGTAACCCACCATTTAATTCATGAAGCATTAAGCGATAACAACACAGCAAGCCGTTTGCGCTTGCAAGGTTATGCCATCTGCGAGAAGTTGGAGATTATGGAAGACTACATGGTTGCTGTGATTTCATTGTCGAAAGAGGAACTGGCGAAATATAATTACCGAAAAGGCGATACCGACAGTTTGGCAAACCAAGCTTTATCTATCAAGGGAATGAAGGCGGCAATTGTATTTTCTGAAAGAGATGGCATCATGAAAATATCTTTCCGCTCGAAAGGTGCGGAGAATCCCGTAAATATGTTGGCGGCAGAAAACTTCAACGGAGGTGGACACGCAAATGCTGCAGGAGGCATGAGTGAATTGACAGTAACTGAGACCTTAGATAAGATTAAGAGCTTAATCCCAAAGTACTTTTCTGCTCAGTAGCAAGGGTTTGGATTATGAAAACAGCCTGATTTCTAGCTTAGAAGTCAGGCTGTTTTTTTATTGGTTTAGAGATGACAGGAGCAGGAATATTGATGAGTCGTTTTATTCTACGATTTCGTACTCAATACTCAATTTCCGTAAAGCTCTCAAAGCAGAACCGGAATTTCTGTCATCTACTTCAATATCCACAGCATCTCCTTCTAAGAGAACTTCTGCAAGTTCATCTGATAAGGATTCACCAATAGTTGAAGAAATTTCCGCAAGACATTTGGCGATTGCTCTTCTATCAGGTCTCTGAGCATCACAAGATAATAAGTTTAATTTCATAAGATCAATAATTTACTGGTAATGTGAAAGACTGGACTTTGGACAAATGTGAGTATTTTTTTCATTTATGCAAGATGCTGTTGCCCAAGCTGTGGCAGACTCACTTCATTATTGGCATGAAAAGCGAATTGAATTATACGCTTACTGCATTATGCCAAATCATGTTCATACGGTTTTCAGAATTTTTGAGGAGCAAGAAAGTGAATGTGTGGCTTATCTTCAGCAAATCATGAAATCTATTAAATCCTTTTCGGCAAAAGAGGCAAACAAGGTTTTGAACACAAGTGGTCAGTTTTGGCAATCATTCCATGACGGAGAGAAAGTTATGACCGATTGGTTAGGGATTCAGAGGAGTTGCGAAGAATATTGATTTACCTTACGCAAAATCCTGTAAAGGCTAGTTTGTGCGAAAATACTACAGATTGGAAGTGGACTTGGGTGAATGAGTTGTATAATGATGTGATTCCTACAACCTAGAGGTTGTAGGCTACGGAAATTGGGTGGAATATTTTTTGTGGCTTATAATTTACAATCTTGCGTGCCGAAGCATGTTTACGAGAAATGGCAGGAAAGCTATTTACAAAGAAAGGCTCATATTTTGCGGATTTTTCCAAATCCGAAACACACACATAGCTTAGCACTTACGCACCAAACTCTGCGTGTTTCGTCCCTTTAGAACTAAAATAAAGCCCCAAAGGTTTGGTTTTACTGATGTATTTGAAGATTTAT
>JBLIFI010000083.1:0-12968 GCA_047633715.1 Flammeovirgaceae bacterium | reverse complement strand
TTGTTAAAATTCTACCAAACGGAAATCTCTATTATGCTGGTTTAGAGATGAAAAAGAGTGTGAAATAGTTTTGGGAATTTAGCAATCGTACCAAAAAGTGAGTAATGTAAAACACGTTCAACCATCTAAAGATGGTTGCAATTGAATTGGTTGCAGGGAAATTATCCCTTCAAATAGCATTCGGATTTTGCTCAATGGGCAATGAAATATGCAAATGGTCTGCCGTGCCCATGTGCCGAAGTGTGTGGAAACCCATTAGTCTGAAATAGTATTTCAATAACCGATTTCTGAACTCACTCCGATTGTTTGTGCGCAAATCAATGGCATGAACATAGCCATCTTTTTGAGGATAATGCAATGAGTTCTTCAAGGTTTTCAGACCCATCGACTTGTAATCTTCTGTGGTTCGGGACATATCGGTAATGAGCATACTTTGGTCTGCCAAAACGATTGTTCCCACACTCACTCTCAGAATTGGGTGGAGTGAGACGAATTCACTCTTTACCACTTCTGTTTTTGCGTTGGATTTAGAAAGAAAAAAAAGTGTATAAGTACAATAGCTCAAAAGCAGAATTGTGGCAATCCAACCTTTAATTTTAAGACTTCTTTTATTGATAGATTTCCTCCCGAAAACACTCGCATAAATCCATAAAAAGTAAATGAGCAAAACCAAAAGTGTGAGAAAAAAGGCGAGAGAAAGTGAGAAATACGGATAAAACCAATAGTTGGCATGAAAGAAAACTGAGGCACGAACCAACACAATAAACGGCAAAGCGATTAACACAACTAGTTTCAGTAATTGGAAAACAGCTTTGACAATAAGATTTTTCGATTTAGTTTTTTCCATTTCTAGTGAAGTGATTTAGAGCATGTCCTATGAGACATTCCATGTTTACCATAAAACTATATAAGTCTCGGAGTGACATGTATCAACTTAAAAACATGGAATGTCTATTTAAAATTCATACAATTCCATTCGTAATAGGCTTTATTCTATTGCGATAATTGTGAATTCCAATCTACGGTTTTCCTCATGCTTTTCTGTGTCGCATTTAATTCCGTTGCCACATTCGTTGGTCAATTGGGTTTCTCCAAAACCTTTGGCGGTCATTCTATCTGATGGAATTCCCAATTTATGTAGATAACTGACTGCACCTTCTGCCCTTTTCTGCGATAATTTCAGATTGTAATCATCGTCTCCACGGGAATCTGTATGGCAGGAAATTTGGATTTTGATGTTTGTATTGTTTGCCAAAATCTGATAAATATTATCTATAAGTTGTTTTCCCTCCTTGCTCAATTCCTCTTCGTTGATGTTATATTTCAAATCTCCTAAGTTTCTTTTGTAGCCAACCGATATTTTTTGGATTGGGATTCTCCTCTTGTAATCTTCAAAATTTTTGAGCCTAATATCAATCTCATCCTGCTTGCTTTGGAGGTGTTTCTTATGGTTTCCAAAAAGTAAATATTTCCCTTCTCTTGGCACAGTAACGAAAAATTTACCTTGGGAATCTGTAACCACTCTTCTGAAAACTCCTGTTTCGGCATCTTTGAGAGTTACCTCAATTCCCCTCACAGAAGTATTGAAATCGGCATCTACAAAAGTCTCACTCAGCAAAATACTTGAACCCTTTCTGACTGGAATTTCAATTTTGATATGTTCGCCAGCAGCAATATCTTCTTTCTTACTGATTGAAAAAGTCTCCAATAGAAAACCTTCTCCAACCACTTCAATATGGTATTCATAAATACCTTGTAAAATCAACCTAAAACCTCCTTTTGAATCGCTCTCTGCGAACTCCGCCTCAGAATTTAACTGATAGGAAACCACATTCCCAGAAGAATTACGGTTTACTTTATAGGCTGCCACAAACATATTGGGTTTTGCTTTCTTATCCTTTACTCCAAAAACATAGCCCGAAACCACATATTCACTTGCTTGGAGTTCGTGAAATCCAGCAAGGAATATGATTAGAATGAGAAGTAAGTAATATCTGAAATTCATATAAGGAACGGTGGATAAATAAATTACTTTTTTATCGTAGTTTGTTTTTGAGATCGAGCCACGCTGGCTAGTCAAGCTGTTCCCAGCCGGGGCTAAAAACACAGCCATAGCATTGCTATAGCGAGTATTTTGAACGAAGAATAGACTAAAAAGAAGCAAGAGAGAAAGTAAATTTATTTATTTTCCGTTCCTACATCAAATTGATTGGCAACAAAAAAACTCGCTACATTATTTGTAACGAGTAAGTTATCTATATGATTGCCAAAACGAAAGGATTAGAAAATCATTAACGCTCTATCCAACCCGCTTAGTTTATGGTGGACTCCCGTGCAATCACTTCTGTTTCCAAAATTTTGCTATCCAAATCAAACTCCTCTCCTGGGTTTTTGATTTGGTTGATAAGGATTTCCGCAGCGACTTTGCCCATTTCATAGCCTGGTTGTGCTACAGAACTCAATGGCGGAGTCATGAGCGAGGCAATTGGCCAGTCGGAATAGCCGATTACGGCAATGTCTTTAGGAACAGTCAAACCTGCTTCTTTAATTGCTCGCATTGCGCCAATGGCAACCATATCGTTGTTGGCAAAAACAGCATCGGGTACTTTTTTGAGGCTCAATAGTTTTTTCATTCCTGTGCTCCCTGCCTCCAATTGCGACTCATCTGCTTCGCAACTGACAATAAGCGATTTATCCACCTTCATTTTATTCTGCTCCAAGGCTTCCACATAGCCATCCGATCGGTTTTGACTAATCATCAGATTGTCAGGACCTCCGAGGTGGGCAATTCTTTTCCGTCCCATCTGGATTAAATGCTCGGTAGCCTTGAAAGCTCCTCCAAAATCATCTACAATTACACTATGCGTGTCCATTTCCTCACTAATTCGATCGAAAAACACCAAAGGGATTCCTCTTTTTTGGAGTTTTTGGAAATGGGAAAAATCTTCTGTTTCCTTGGAGAAAGAAACGATTAAACCTTCTGCCCGAGAAGAAACCAACGCCTTAATATTTGCCACTTCTCGCTCAGATTTTTCATTAGATTGGCAAATCATCACATTGTAGCCTGCCGAATAAGCCACATCCTCAATTCCACTAATTACTGTGGAAAAGAAATGATGCACCAATTGTGGTACAATCACACCAATAATATTCGATTTCTGACTTCGCAGACTTAGCGCAATCGAATTGGGTTCGTAATCCCATTTTTCTGCCAACTCCTTTACCGCCTTTTTAGTGGCATTGCTAATGTCTGGATGGTCTTTGAGTGCACGAGAAACTGTGGATGGGGAAATCCCTAATTCAGCCGCAATATCTTTTATAGTAACTTGATTTCTTAACATAAATGTAGACTCGTTTACAAAAAATAGCTTTGAAAAAAATATTCCAAAGTCAATTCCCTTATTGATTTATCAAATAAAAAATTCGACAAATAGCCGATTTGAAAAAAGTTGCGGAGATTGCACAAACGTTTGCAAAATAGCTAGAAATTTGAATTATATAAACGTATAGCTGTTTTTATTTGAAGAATTTGCAATTAATTTGAACTTAAATTAGAAATAGTAAAATTCAGAAAATGAAGCTTGCCAATCTATCTGCAAGCCAATTTGCTTTCAGGAATAGACTCAAGTCCATCAATTTCCATTGCTTTTTCAAACGCTTTGCAAGCTTTCTGCTTGTCTTCCATTTGGAGTAAAGCTTTGCCAAGCGGATAGTAAGTTTCCGAAATATCTGGATTGATTTCTATTGCTTTCTCCAAGCCCAAAATGGCATTTTCCCAATCGGAAGCTTCTAAAAAACACAATCCTAAATTCCTGTGTGCCTGCGGGTTTTCACTATTATAGAACAACGATTGACGCAAATCTTTCTCTGCTTTTTTAAGTTTTTTCTGTTGGAGATAAAGGTAGCCACGGTTGTTAAGTGCGTAGGAAAAACTGGGTTTTATTTTCAAAGATTGATTGAATTTCTCTAAAGCCTTATCAGTTTTTCCTTGAGCTAAATCAATCATTCCCAAGTTGTTATACACTTCAAAGAGTTGGTTATCAAACTCCAACGCCTTGTTGAAATTTTGCTTGGCTTCCTCATATTTTTCTTGATTGAAAAGCACGACTCCTTTGTTGGCATAAGCATCTTTAAAATTGACATCCAACTCAATCGTTCTGTTGAAATCTGCCAAAGCTTCTGCTTCATTTTTCAACATCATTTGCACAGAACCACGGTTGGAGAACACATAAGCCGAGTCGGGATAGAGTTCGGTAACCTTGTTCAAATCTGACAAAGCTTCTTTATATTTCCCTTGTTCGTACAGCACATTTGAGCGATTATAATATGCTTCTGCATAGTTCGAGTCAATGGAAATTGCTTTGGTAAAATCGGCAACCGCCATTTCTGGTTCAGCATAACCAAAATAGGCATTTCCCCGATTTAGGAAACCTTCCTTAAAAGTCGAGTCAATCCGAACGGCTTCGTTCAGTAAATCAATGGCTTCCCTGTACTTTTCCTTTTCCAACAGTCTTTTGCTACGAATAAAAAAGCTACGCTTCTTGTCGTCTTCTTGGCAGGAAACTGTCAAAACTAAAACAGATAATAGGAGAATGGAGAGAGTGGAGAGAGTGGATAATTTCATTTTTTTTGTAAAATGGAGCTTGAGATTTTTTGAGAAAAGAAAAAGGAGGAAAGATTTCATCATCTCCATTTCGCATTTCCGTAGAACAGGATTTGCAAACCCTGTTCTACGGAAATAAAGTTTATGAACAGAAACAAACTAAGTAGCTGGCGGTGTCTTCAGACCCGCCAGTCTGCGAGTGCTATAATAAAGTGGTAGTATGAAACATGTAATGCTATTAAAAAATTAATTAACTAAAAACAGGAATTTGCTAACGCAAATAGCTTATTTTCCGACACAATTCCATTGTGGGCAGGAAGCTACCGGCTACGGATATAAATTCATAAAAAAGTTCCTAGCATTACTTGTTTAACACCACCAATAAAGTTATTCTCTAATGCTTAAAATTTATGGCTCTATCGTGAATTTGGTTAAAAGGTATAACAAAACTAAGATTTGAAGAAATTAGCTTGTTTTTCGAGTTTGTTAAAACTCGAAAAACAAGCAATAAAACTGGTTCAAGCGGGGCTTCCCAAGCGTCCACACTTGAACCTAATAACTTAAACTTCAAAATCATGAATTGCACTCAATACCCAAATTCACGATAGAACCAAATTTATTATTTGGTCAAAAGTTGCGATAATACAGCAATCTACACTACCATTTTTAGCTGAAATTGTTCGGAGAATCTTTCAAAAGAACCTTAGATCAAAGTTTTTTCAAGTATCAATATCGGGAATGTAAATTATTTCATGAATCCAGCTCAGGCTTTTTAAATAATCAAGTGTTAAGTTTCTAATTCTCGAATCCACTTCCAAAAACTGGCAAGCCATATCGTTTTTCCCTCTTCTGGAAACTGACATGGTGGCAATGTTGCAATCGTCATGCGCCATTACGTTGGCGATGAAGGAAATACTGCCAGGTCTGTCGGTAGCTTTCAAGATAATGGTGTGCTGACTCGCACTAAAATTTGAGGTAAATCCATCTACTTCAATAATGTCGATGATGCCACCGCCTTTGCTCACTCCAATCACTTCTACTTTTCTGCCTTTTGCCTCTGCCACAATTCGGATGGTGTTCGGATGGTAGATTGACGCATTCCCTACAGGTTTAAACTCATATTCAAAATCTTTTTTCTCGGCTTCGTCAAAAGAGGTTTTAATTCTTGCATCATCTGTTTTATAATCCAACAAACCCGCAACTACGGCTCTATCGCTTCCATGACCTTCGTAGGTTCGGGCAAATGAATTGTAGAAAGTAATGGTTGCCGTTTCAGGAACTCCTCCCAAAATCCGATTTACCACCCTGCCAATCCGCACCACGCCAGCTGTGTGCGAACTCGAAGGCCCAATCATTATAGGCCCAATCATATCGAAAATACTGCTTTTCTCCGCCATTTGTTTGTTATTTATTGGTAGCGGAAAGTTAGGAGGTTTTTGGGGGAATGGGAAGAAGGTTTGGGTTTGATTGTTGGTATTTTATTGTATTGCTACTTATTAGATTTGTGTAATCAATTTTTAATGATTCAATTCTTTTTTCATAAGACTTGCTAAAAACAAGAAAGTTAAGAAACTTTCGGCAGATGAAATCGAGGCTCGAAGGCGATAGCATCGGCTACCAATCCCATTGCAAACCTCGGGTAGAGTATAATTACTGATTGTTACACATTGCTGTGCTAAACTAAATTGTTACTTGGTGATTTTAGTAAAAAGGCAGGTAAATGCACTTTTGATGTATTTAAAGCATTCTGATTATCAGCTACTTATATGTATGGTAATGTATTTTTTACCTACTTGAATTATGAAAAATCAATCTACACAGTATGTTTTTTTGTGCTTCAGAATAAAAAAATGCAAATTATTGATTATCAATACTATAGCTGTTTGATTTTGGATAGCACAGCAAACTGTAACAATCAGCAAAATTGTAAATCCCGAGTCGTTCATTTTCTTGGTGTTCACTAAATCTTTTTTCCGATGTTTCGTACTTCACAGAAAGGTCAAGGTTTTGAGTTTCCTTTACATATAATTTGAGCAACTGCCATGCACTTCTTGCATAAACCCCACTATTTGTATTTGTCAGAATAACTGCATCAATTCCCAATTCGGGAATGTATTTGTAATCGCCATGAAAAGCTTCTGTATCTCCACCATGCCCAATGAGTTTGCCTTTTTTTGTAACTGTCTCATTTTTCATTTGTAAATCATTTACTATCATTCCGTAACCATAGGCTCTAGACGTTTCCAATATGGTGGCTCTCAATTGCTTGTATAGATTTTTCAAAAGCAACTCTTTCCCCATTAAGTTGCCCGTTTTGCAACATCATCTGAATGAATTTTGCCATATCCGAAGCGCTACTTACCATGGCACCCGCTCCACTATCTCTTATTTTGACAATATTACACTCATTTCCATCGTCATAATAACCTTTAGTGAAAGAAATTAAATAACTTACTCCATTATATTTGTTTCTTTTTGGTCTATTCTTCGTTAAAAATATTATCCGTAGCGATGCTATGCCTAATAGACTTCTTCGACTTTTGCCGCCATGGAATGGGAGGGAGCTATCCACGAAAAATATTTTACACATCTAAAATCAAGTATTTGAGATAGTTTCTTCGCAAGTCGGTAGCCGATGCTATCAGACAAGGTCTCTTGGCGATGACAAAAAAACGTAAAATACTGATAATCAAAGCAGGACAAGTCTAATATTTTTGCCTAGACTAGCCTCAAAAACAAACTGCGATAATGGCGCACTTTATTTAATTTATGGCTCTATCGTGAATTTGGTTAAAAGGTATAACAAAACTAAGATTTGAAGAAATTAGCTTGTTTTTCGAGTTTGTTAAAACTCGAAAAACAAGCAATAAAACTGGTTCAAGCGGGGCTTCCCAAGCGTCCACACTTGAACCCTAATAACTTAAACTTCAAAATCATGAATTGCACTCAATACCCAAATTCACGATAGAACCTAATTTATTTGGTTCTCTGACAAATTTTGTGGAGGTCAAAAACAGCTCAAATTAGTTGTCTAATCTGGAGGCTGTAATTGATGATTATTCCTTATTTCGTATTTCATGGAACACATCAATCACAAAAATTGTCAGACAACCATTTCTTTTACTAATCTAAATTCGTAGTTTAAACTTCGAGTTAAAATACTTTTAAAAACAACTAAGCACGTTGTGCTATTTACTATTCTTGTACTTTCCTATAAATGAGATTGTTAAAAACTCAAAACAGGAAAATATTTAAATTAGACTACTTAATTATGAGTTTCGATGGCGCAGGTGGTTCTTCTGGTGGAATTGGCAATTTTTTTATTGGGCTGATTATGCTCATTGGCGGTGGTTATTTGCTGTTGGATGCTATTCATATCTACAACAGTTTCTCTATGGGAACTCGCATGTATAGCGTTGGGGGAATGGGAGTTACTTCAGGTTTTGTACTTATTCCCATGATGTTCGGAATTGGAATTATGTTTTATAATTCCAAAAACCCGATTGGTTGGTTACTATTTGTGGGTTCATTGGTTGCCCTAATTTTCGGGGTAATTACCAATATCCAATTTTCTTTTCAGCAAATGAGCTTATTTGAGTTATTGGTAATTTTAGTGCTTTTTGTAGGCGGATTAGGTTTAATGTTGAGCTCTCTGCGGGGGAAATAAAATAGATATTGTGTTAATTACAATAGTAAAACTGTGTCTGTCAGAACCCATTCCATGTCGGCTCAGTTCTGACAGTTCTCGAATCCTCAGATTCGATGCGACTCGGCTTCGAGGAGGATTAAATTGTAAATAAGATGAGAAATCTCTATCCTGCTTGTTTTTTAGTTCTATCTCACTCAATCCACATTCTCCTGAAATTTCAATTCCCAACTATTCAAATCTAAGCAAAGCAGTTTTCCTAAAAACCATTTATTTTTATAAACACAGCCATTGTCTAATCTGATGAGGGCTTTATTGATGTCTAAATCCCGATAAATGAACTGAATATATTCGGGAGTATGCCCAACAATTACCATTTTGCCATTGGTCTTTTCCAAATTTCCTTCAAATTCCTTTGTCCAAAGCATGGTTTCGTAATCTCTGAAAGGGAATTTGGATTCGGTGTTGAAACCCGCATGAACGAGGTAGAACTTATCCAGCTCATAATAGTAAGGCAGATTCTGGAAAAATGGTAAATATTTTGGAAGTATTTTCCCTTCTGCACCTCTCAATTGAGCGAGTTTACTTGAACTGGAAACATGCAACACACCAACTCCTTTTTTAATCACTTCTCTGTGCGATTGCAAAAGCATTTCCTCATGGTTTCCCCGCAATGGCAGGATTTGAAACCCTCTTTCCATCAACTCAAGAATATAATCAATCACTCCTGCGCTGTCAAAGCCTTTATTTATGTAATCTCCAAGCAAAAAAAGGTGATCATTTTTAGTCAAGCCAATCTTCTTCACTAGCTTTTTGAAAGTTTTTGGGCAAGCATGAATATCTGGAATAACCAACTGCCTTCCAGTAGTATTGGGAGGGAGTTTGTAGGAAAGTTCAAACTTCCCAGAGCGCATTATTTTGGAATATCGGAATGCCAATTGTTATAGAAAATAAGTGGATTATAATTTGAAAATCAACGAATTATGTTTTGTAAAGGTTATGTTCGAGTAATTGGTTTCTTAGGAAAATGGGAATAATCATTGTGAGAATCCAAAAGTGAGCAATTGGGCTGATATTTCCAAAGCCTCAATAATTCAATTCACTTTTATCATTTGTACTTTTCTTCTAACTTCCTTTATTTTTGGAGACAACAAAGGCTGAAATCAATGAAAACTAATAAATATGGCATTTGCCACCTCAGTACGATTCCCGTTCGGGCAAGTTTCTCGCATAGAAGCGAGATTGTAACTCAACTTGTTTTCGGGGAAATTTATCAAATTCTCGAAGCCTCGGAAGATAAGGAATGGATAAAAATAAGGATGGAATTTGATGGCTACGAAGGTTGGATTCCCGAAAACCAGAAAAAGAAAGTTTCCAAAGCCTATTTTAAAAACTACCAAAAACAAAACCATCCTTTTGTGTTGGAGAGAGTTGCACAAGTTCAACATCCAAAATACGGAATACAATTGCTCTCCGCAGGTTCTGTGCTTCCATTTCTGAAAAACGGGAAAATTGAAGTAGGAGATATAAAAATGTCATTCTTGGGAGCAACTCCTAAACCAATTAGAAAAAGGGATTTAATCTGTTTTGCGAAAAAATATCTTCGCACGCCTTACTTATGGGGAGGCAGAAGTATTTTCGGGATTGATTGTTCAGGATTCGCACAACAAGTATTCAAAACTTGTTTGGATATAAACTTGCCTAGAGATGCGTATCAGCAGGCTGAAATAGGTGAAAAAATTCCAATTGCAAAATCCAAAGAAGGAGATTTAGCTTTTTTCAAAAATGCGAAAGGTAGAATTACCCATGTCGGAATTGTGATGAAAAAGGGTAGAATTATTCATGCGAGTGGAGAAGTCAGAATAGATGAATTGACCAAAAAGGGAATTATTCACTCCCAATCTGGAGAGAAAACTCATGACTTGGCAATTATCAAGAGAATTGGGGGGAAAGATTGATTTTTTCTATTCTCATAGCTACAATCAAGTCTTTTTTCATACTACTATACATTTTTCATTTTCCTCGGATTTGAGTCACATCGGATTTGAGAATCCGAGAACTGTCAGAACTGAGGTTCTGACAGGCACATTTTTACTTTTGTACAGTAGTATGGTTTTTTTATAATCTTTCTTTGGCGTGAGACACACCAAAACTTCGGTTCGCGTCTCACGCACCGTTTCTCAAATCGCTAAAAAAACACTCATGCCTTTTTATCAAAAAGCCCTGTAGCTACAATCAATAAGTTCCAACCATATTATTTTGATTATGAGGTTAAAAAAAGTGAGGGAATTTTCATAAAATTAATATTTGTCATACTTTTGGCATACTTAAAAAGGCGGAGACATCGGGGTTTTCGTTAGGTAGTGTACAAAAAAACATTAGAGCAGTGGAGAACAGACAAGAAGAAATCTATTCTAAAAGAGTAAGAGCAGGTAAGAGAACGTACTTTTTTGATGTGAAGGCGACTCGTGCAGAGGACTACTATTTGACAATTACAGAAAGCAAGAAGCGTTTCAACGAAGACGGATTTACGTATGAAAAACACAAAATTTTCCTTTACAAAGAGGATTTTAACAAGTTTGTTGCCGCATTAGATGAATGCGTGACTCATGTAAAAGAGGAGTTATTACCAGATTTCGACTTCGAGCAATTCGATAGAGATGGCGAAGATGAAAACTACAAAGCAAATGTAGAGAAAACAGATGTAGATGCAGACAAGCCAAAACTAGACAGCGAATTAAGCTGGGAATAGTTTTGGATGTACGAATTTAGATGTACGATTTGAAAAAAAATGTTGAATCTTTATTCGTAAACACATCTAAATTTAGAACTTCCAAGTTAAGTTTTCATACAAAAGCCTTTGCCGAACAAGCAAAGGCTTTTGTAGTTTTAGGATTACTAATTGTTTTCCACTTATTTCAATGTCTATTGCAAACATGAAAATAATGAGGGTTTGAAATAAACGCCTCACACATTTCACTTTGGACTAAAGACAAAAAAAATCCGACTAAATTATGCGCTATCTTATTCCCATTATTCTACTTTCCCTTTTTTCTTGTGAGTTCAAAACTGATAAACGCCTGAATGCCGACCGAATCAACAAAGGCATGGACAGATTCAAAATCAAACGAATTACTGATGACCAAATTGTAGCTTCCGCTTACGAAAAGGGTGCAATGATTGCCCAAAATCTGATGGGTAAAATCTCCACCGATAGTTTGTGCGAATATTCCGAACTCAAAATGCGTGTGCTCGAAAACCAAGAGTTGATAGAAACTGCTCAGATTCGCTGTGGAATAGACCAGACTACGCACGAAAAAGAACGGGAACTGTGGTTGGCTTACGAAGCTGCCTTTGCCGAGAACAAAGACAAAATGCCACCCACTATTCAGCGATTAGGCGATAAGAATAACTATGAGAATTTAGTTTACACTTTCCCACTCAATCGTTCCGATACTTTGGCAATGTTGAGTATTGTAATGCCAAAAAGGGAAATTATTAAGGCTTATAAGCCAGAGAAGTAAGTACAAGTACAAAATGGAAAAATAGGAAAGTTTTGACTATTCAGAAATAAGATAACGCATCATTTCTAATTCCACATTCTTAATTTCATCTGAAATTGAACCCCACCAAAATCCATACAATCCTTTCTAAATACTTGCCTTCGGAAGTAGTTCCCGATTTGGTAGGTTGGATTGTGCGGAAGCAAATTCATTTCACGGTGGCGGAAGACCGAAAAAGTAAGTTGGGAGATTACCGAACTCCTTTCAAGGGAAAAGGACACAGAATAAGCGTGAATGGAAGTTTGAATAAATATGCGTTCCTAATTACCTTTTTGCATGAAATTGCCCATTTGCTGACTTTCGAGGAATTCAAAAATAGAGTGAATCCGCATGGAAAGGAATGGAAACGAAACTTTCAGAAGTTGGTAAAACCTTATTTGGCAACCGAAGTTTTTCCGCAAGACATTCGCTCGGCTTTGGGTAATTATATGCGAAACCCAGCGGCCGCCACTTGCCGAGATGAGAATTTGCTCCGAATACTCAAAAATTACAATCCAGATTCAGAGAGCGGAACAATGTTCTTAGATGATTTGCCCGATGGTGCATTTTTCAGAATGGAGAATGGACAGCGTTTTCGGAAAGAGCATAAGCTTAGGAAATTCATTAGGTGTGTGGAGTTGGAAACTCGCCAGACTTTTCGAGTTCCCGCCTTGGTAGAAGTTTGGCTGATTCCACCTCCTCCAAACTGGAATTCACCCAATCCAACCAAAGAAGAAAACACGAATGCTGAGTGGATTGCTTTGAAAGAATTGCCTTTCGGGAGTAAATTCAGCACAAGAAATAAATTGATTTTGGAAAAAGGAAAATTGCTCAGAACCAATTTTATTTGCCAAGAAGTCGGCTCAGAAAGAAAGTTCAAAGCAAATGCCAATATGTTGGTAAAAAAACTAGATTGATTAGATATTATCACGATTGGTTTAGTAGTGCGAGATTCCGTTCTAGCACAGGCGTAAGAACGATAAGCTTAGAGAAAACTCAATCGTGATAAGGTTTATTGAAGCAAATAAATCAAAAAAATATAGCGCAAGTATTCCCTGAGAGTCACTCCGCTTATGCTTTTTATTCATCAAATAGCATTGTTTCCTGAGCACTTGCAAAACTAGATTAACCGAAACCTCCGCCCACGTTTGCCTATCGTCTAATATGTATTAACTTT
>JBLIFI010000082.1:0-13014 GCA_047633715.1 Flammeovirgaceae bacterium | reverse complement strand
TGGGCCTTTCGGAAAACGATTCGCCAAATTGATTGCTTCGGAAATAATTCGTTCAGAATGCCATTGCGCATCTGGGTGAGTCGTCTCTACAGGAAGTTGGAAACTGCCTTTTGTATGATTTTGATGCACCAATTGCTGACGAATTGCTTGCCCATCTTGCTGGTCAATCCATTCTGGCGGGCGGTCTGCGGTAAGCACAAGTAGTGGGATTTGCTGATAGAAAGCTTCTGCAATGGCTGGTGAATAGTTGAGCATGGCAGTTCCTGAAGTGCAGGCAATTGCTACAAGTTTTCCAGTTTGTTGCGCCATTCCCATTGCTACGAAAGACGCACTTCGCTCATCGGAAATCGTGAAAGTCTCAATCTCCGAATGCCGAACAAATGCCAAAGTCAGCGGGGCAACTCTCGAACCTGGCGAAAGTACAATTTGCTCCACGCCTTTTCTAGCACAGATTTCAGCAAGGTTTAGAATATGTTGGTGGGAATAAGGCAAAGTGATTCGTTGATATGGTGATTAGATGATTTGTTGATGTGGGATTTTATTGAGTTAGATTTCCGTAGCCGACAGCTTCCAGCTGTCGAGTTTCACTTGCTAATAATTGATATGATATTTTTTAGACTATTAGTGTCTCTCACAATTTTTTTCGTACAGGTTTTTATCGTTCATGCTTGACGACTCAGAGAGTCGTGGTACGGTGGTTCTTCAGAAATATTTCTCCATACAACTAAAATTGTCATACATACTATCTCAAAAACTATAACTAATTCCGTTCGATAGATTGTAGAAAGATTCTCTGATTGGTACAACTGGCGCAGAATCATAAATCAGACTGAACTTAGTGTTGAAAGTGAATTTCTTGTTGATGTTCAGATTGAAATTAATATCGGCAAAAATTCGTGGTTTGAAAAAATCGTTGAATCTGGCTTGGTAATATGTAATGAAATTTATCTCAAAACTATCTGAAAACTCATTTTGGATTGAAATATAAGTAGTGCTTTTGAATAAATCTGTTTCGGCAAAAAAATCTATATTATCAACCGTTACTTCCCATTGTTCAATTTCATACATCGCACCCGTTCCCACAGCCAAAGCTAACTTATCAGAGTATCGAAGCCTAACTCTTCCACCCACTCCACCCAAAAAACGATGATTCAGACCTCTTGCTTCATCATATTGTGCTTGTGTAAAGGTCTCAATGGAAATTTTCTTTTTCCTCAGCCAATTGGCTCTCAAATGCAAAGCTCCTTCGCTAATTACATCATTGTCAGCAACTTGTATTGTATTGATGTTGCCAATGGAAACGAAACTGTGTTTCTTGGTGGCGTAGGCCATGTTGTAACCTCCACCCAAAGTAAAAACCTTTACATTTCGCTGGCGCAAACCCATATTCAAATGTGCATTTCCAATCAACGACTGCAAAGTGTCATTATCAAACCTCGCTTTTTCAATATTGAGGATTTGAGCATTGGACTGAATTGAGAAAAATAAAAGCAATAAAGAGATATAAAGAAAACGCATTTTGAGCTATTTATCATAAATTAATAATAAGAACAGGTTGGAGATACTATGTACGAGTTCCTCTAAGCAATTCCATGTTCTTTCCAAATTTCTAACTTTTCTACTCTAATTGCCAAGCTTGTGCTTTTTCAGTAGTATAAGTTTTCATTTTCCCTGCCGAGTCATACACAAAAAATGCTTCTAGGGAATTGTCATTCAAGACCAATTCTGTGGCTTTTTCTAAGCCAATTACCATGAAAGCCGTTGCATAGGCATCTGCAGTGGTGCAATCTGGTGCAAAAACTGTGGCACTCAGCAAGCTATGCGAAACTGGAAACCCTGTTTTTGGGTCGATTGTGTGCGCATATTTTTTGCCATCTTTCACATAAAACCTGCGGTAGTTTCCCGATGTTGCCACCGATTTGTCTTTCAAAGCAAAATAGCCAATTCCTTCCGCTCCACCTTTTTCGGCAAATTTGGGGTTGTCAATGCCAATTACCCAGCCTTTTCCATCTTCATTTCCGCCCAAGCAATTTGCCTCTCCGCCAATCAAAACCATGAAATTTGAGATGTTTTGCGCTTTCAAATAGTCGGCAATTACATCAATTCCGTTTCCTTTGGCAATGGCGCTGAAATCTAGCGAAACGCCTTTTTTGGATTTGGAAATTCCACTTTCGTCATACTCCAAGCTCTCGAAACTCACTAAATCCAACAAAGAATCTACTAAGGTTTGTGGGACTTCACTTTTACGTTCTGGCCCAAAACCCCACGCATTTACCAAAGGCATTACGGTCGGGTTGAAAGCTCCGCCAGTAATTTTATATATCTCGGCTGAGCGTTTCATTACTGGGTAAAAATAGGGGAATGAAAACACAACCGAATCTTGCTTGTTGAATCGGGAAATCTCCGAATTGGGAATGTAGGTAGAGAGCGAATTATTATAATCAATCAAAACACTATCCACCTCTTTTTGGAAGTTTCTGTTGAGCGAATCGAAATAGGCAATTGTGTAGTAAGTACCCATAGTTTCGCCCAAAAGCTTGATTTTTTCTATTAAAACCTCAGGTTCTTTTTTGGTTGGATTGGGTTCATTGTATTTCCTATACAGGAAAACGCCAACTACTGCCAAAACCAAAACCAAAGAATAAATAGCATTTTTATTTCTGTTGTTATTATCCATCCTACTTTTAGACTCTTTTTAATTAAATCTGAATTTTGGCGCAAAGTTAAGGGATGGGGATTGAATAAATAGTTTCTTTATCGAAGTTTATTTTTGAGGCTAGTCAAGGCAAAAATCGTAGTCATCGTACCGTTATGACTACGATTTTTAACGAAGAATAGACCAACGGGTCCCGAACCAAAAAGAAACAAGAGGAAATGTGTATTTATTTAATTTCCGTTCCTAAGGAACGGGGAATAAATAAATGCGTGTTTTGTCGCAGTTTATTTTTGAGGCTAGTTTAGGCAAAAAAGTTTGGCATAGCACCGCTACGGCAAATTTTTTTAACGAAGAATAGCCCAAAAAGAAACAAGAGAAAGTAGCATCTTATTTAATTTCCGTTCCTAAGCCAAGATTGATAGGATTTTAGAGTTTGATGTCTTCATTTTCCATATTCATTGAATAAAAAAGATTTGGTTCAGTTTTTCGACATTAAAGTCGTTATTCATATTGCGCAGTTTTTTGTTTTACAGACGAGAAATTTTGTGGGCACATCTCATTTTGTTGAACATTGAGAGAAATTTATGAATTACCTCTTAGTTAGGCTGGAAGCCGATACCTTTCGCCACTCGCTCGCTTCCAAGCGAGTGGCGAAAGGTGCTGGCGGTCTCGCCAGAATGAGCTACCGAACTCCCTTTAGGGTACTGGCTTTTAATGCTTGACCACAAAAATTGTCAGACGACCAGAAGTTTAAAGTGATTTTAGTAGATAGTTTCCTCCTAAAGTCGAGCAGGGTCGCCTGGCGATGATGCCAATGATTTTGCTTTTTACTAGAGACAAATACCCGAAATTTATTGATTGTCATATTTGGGCAAGTCTATTGAGAAACTTCTCGTTTTACAGATAGGAAAATCTGCTTACTCATGGGGTTTTCTCGTTTATGGTTATAAGCTTGTCTGGCCGTCCGCATTCAATTTTGGGGAAGCTAAGCCGAAATTGAGTTTCGGGTTTAATAGGTTGATTTTGAGGGCAAAGAGCATTCAAATTGCGAAGCCACTCCCCAAAATTGGCGACATCCAACCTGCTAGTTTAACTTTCAGGATTTTCTGGGGAGTTTCGGAAATACTGATTTCCACTCATCAATGAACGAATTGCGAAATCCAACAAAAAGAATTGCGAACTGAGTAATATGAGGGGCGTATCTCATTTTGTCGTAATAAATTAAAATGCACTTTTTAAATGAAATAATGGAGTATTATGAATGCCAGATTTCTAATAAACCCAACGTCTGGCAGGGTTTTCAATCTCTGCCAGCGTATGTTTTTTTAGTGTGCGACATTTTGAGATGCGCCCAATATGAGTTACTTCTTGACAACTGCCAATTTTTTTACCTGAAAAGCGTTGTTTGTTTTCAACCTGAATTCTTATTTTTTTTACTCACGCTCTAACCTGTTAACAATCCAGACCTGTCTGTTGTATTCCGATAGAATTTGTACATATTTGGATTGCACAATTTCAATAAGCATAATCGTTTACAAATAATTAGATATGATTAAACGTCTTTTAAAAGTCGGGTTTACTTCGGAAACAAGCAAAGCAGAGAAACAGCATCAGTTTTTCTTGCTTTCTATGGCATTGCTGATGAGTGCGGGCATTGTGCTTTGGAGCGGAGTGGCACTAGCTTTTGGTTATGGAAAACTAGCATTGGTTGCTTTGATTTACCCTGTTTTTACGGTAATCAATATTACTGTATTAGCCTCCACAAAGAAATTTCAATTTGTTCGCTTTTTTCAGGTTCTGATAAGCCTGCTATTGCCCTTTTTCATGCAATGGTATTTGGGTGGATTTTCCGATAGCGCAATGGTTATGATTTGGTCAGTAATTTCCTTGACGGGAGCGATGACTTACACGAATAAGAAAGCATTTGCTTGGCTTGTCGTATATTTAATCTTGATAGTATTTTCTGATTTTGCAGACGATTACTTCATTCAGCATGAATTTTCATTATCTCCACTTGCAATAAAGGTATTCTTTGCTTTCAATATTGCCATACTTTCCATCATTACCTTTCTATTGTTTTTCTCCACGAAACTTGGTCTGGAAATAGCCCTGAAAAGAGAAAATAGGCAAAGAAAGCAATTGGCAGAAAGCGAGGAAGCATTGCAAACTGCCAATCAGAGCCTCATGAGTTCCGAAGAAGAACTGAGGCAAAATGCGGAAGAGTTGATTTCTACCAACGATAATTTGAGTACACTCAAAATAGAGCTCGAAAAAACGCTGTCAGAGGAAAAAGAGAGCAAGGCAGAATTGCAAAAAATACACACAGAACTGAAAGATGCACAAGTCCAACTGCTCCAATCCGAAAAAATGGCTTCAATTGGGCAAATGACTGCTGGAGTGGCGCACGAAATCAACAATCCAATTAACTTTATAATGGGCGGAACGGAGAGTTTGCGAGGAATTATTGGTGATTTGCTAGAGTACGTAGAACTTTGCGAACAATTGGAAGTAGAAAGCGAGTCGGAAATGGCAGAGAAGATTCAGGCAATAAATAAGTTGAAAGAAGAGTTGGAAATAGACGAATTAAAAGAAGATATTCGTGGCTTGTTGGGAGATGTTCTGATGGGAGGAAACCGTGCTGTGGAGATTGTGAGAGGACTCAAAAACTTCTCTCGATTAGATGAAGGCGTATATAAGTTGGCTGATATTCATGAAGGGTTAGAAACCACACTAATTATCATCAGAAACAAGTTGCAGAATATAAATTTGATGAAGAACTATGATGAGTCCATGCCCCAAATCCAATGCTACCCAGGTGAATTGAATCAGGTTTTCATGAATCTCCTTGCCAATGCGGCAGATGCCATGAACGGACAGGGAACTCTTACAGTAACTACCAAAAACCTTCCTCATGAAGTTGATATTTCCATTAAAGACACAGGTTCGGGAATGCCACAAGAAGTGATTGATAAGATTTTTGAACCATTCTTTACCACCAAAGAAGAAGGGAAAGGAACTGGGTTGGGCTTGTCAATCAGTTATGGAATTATCCAAAAACATAAAGGCGAACTTAGGGTTGATAGCATAGAGGGCAAAGGAACAGAGTTTACTATTGTCCTTCCAAAATCGGAATTGGAAGATTGTTGATACTGTAAGCTTGACAGGGCGCATCTCAAAATATCGCAGTAAACTAAAAACAGTTGTATTTGTCCAACCCATATGATAATTCTTGAAGCGGACGCTTCATTGAGTGGTAAGTCCGAGCGGACGCTCGAACTATATAGGCGATTTTTATCAATACATTTTAACGCACTTTTTCTGTCTGCGACAAAATGAGATGCGCTCGCTTGACGTGTTTCCATTATTTTAAAACGCCTTTTCTTAGCAAACTTTCTATTACTAAATGTACAAACTGCCCAAGTTCCAAATTCAAATAATTCCCCACCAATTACAATTCAAGTTCAAGGCGGGTACTTCTCGTGGAGTGTTGACCGAAAAAACGGTTTATTACCTCAAACTTTGGGATGTTGAGAACCCAAATGTTGTTGGAGTGGGAGAGTGTGCGCCTTTAGTGAAATTGAGTATTGATGATATTCCCGATTTTGAGGAGAAGTTAGAGGAAATCTGTATAGAAGTTACTGATTTAGAAAGTATTGAAGATATTTATGGATTGAGTGGAATCGAGAGCTTCCCAAGTATCATCACAGGTTTGGAAATGGCTTTTCTGGATTTGGAAAATGGCGGAAAGAAATTGATTTACGATTCTGATTTCCACGCTGGCAAAACTCGAGTTCCAATCAATGGCTTAATTTGGATGGGCGATAAGGAGTTTATGTTTCAGCAGATTCGGGAGAAACTGGAAGCAGGTTTCGATTGTATTAAAATGAAGATTGGCGCAATAGATTTTGAGCAGGAATGTGAATTGCTCAACTTTATGAGAAAGCAATTTTCTGCCAAGGAGCTCACTCTGCGAGTAGATGCCAACGGAGCTTTCGCTCCAAAAGAAGCCTTGGAGAAACTCAAACGGCTTTCAGAATACGAACTCCACTCCATAGAACAACCCATAAAAGCGGGGCAGTTTGCTGAAATGGCAAAGCTCTGTGAGCAAACTCCTTTGCCAATCGCATTAGATGAAGAACTCATTGGCGTTCATAAAACCGAAGCGAAAAGCAATTTGCTAAACCAAATCCAACCACAATATATTATTCTGAAACCCACTTTAATGGGCGGATTTCGCTCTTCGGAAGAATGGATTCAATTGGCAGAATCCCAAAACATTGCTTGGTGGATGACTTCTGCCTTGGAATCAAACATTGGGCTGAATGCCATTGCCCAATTCACAGCGAAACACCAAGTGAAAGTACCACAAGGTTTAGGAACTGGTCAACTTTTCCACAATAATATTTCTTCGCCATTGGAAATTGAAAATGGGGAGATTTTTTATGATTCTAAGGTTGATTGGAAGGAAGTTGGAGGAAGAGGAAAGAATAAAGAGAAATGATTTACTGATTCGCCAACTCTCCAATTCACAAAATCGCCAATTCAGTTCCCTAATCCGTCAATCGAAATCCAACTCCGTGAATATTTTTAATATTTATTGATTCATCTTGCTTGAGATATTTCCTGATTTTGGTAATGAATACATCGAAACTTCTGCCATGGAAATAATCATTTTCTCCCCAAATTGCCACTAAAGCATCTTCTCTTTTTAGCGTTTGTCCTTTATTGATGCAAAGCAGACGCAAAATATCACATTCTTTTGCTGTGAGTCGCTGGGTTGAGCCATTTCCACTCAGTTCTTGATTGGCATAATCGAAAGTAAGCTTTCCGACTTCAAAAGTAGTTTGAGTGTCTGATGAATGATAGGTGGAGCTTCTACGCAAAATTGCATTGAGTTTCATAACTAGCTCTTCCTCATCGAAAGGTTTGGTCAAATAATCATCTGCGCCAATGTCATATCCCGCTTTCTTGTCTTCTTTGAGCGATTTTGCGGTTAAGAAGATAATGGGAATTTGGTCGCCTTGTGAGCGGATTTGTTTGGCAAGAGTGATTCCATCTACTTTTGGCATCATCACATCCAGAATGCACAAATCGAAGGGTTTGCTTTGGTAGGCTTTCAAGCCCGCTACGCCATCTCGCTCCAAAATCACATTGAAATCTTCCATTTCTAGGTAGTCTTTGAGCAATTCGCCCAAGTTTAAATCGTCTTCCACCAAAAGAAGTTGAGGCTTTTGTTTCATCTGAATAATTTTCATTTGTCTAGTTTAGAAAATCAAGTTAGTGAAAAGAAGAATGTTTTGGAAGCCATAAATTCGTTTTTATATTTCAATAACATTACTATTCTACAAAAGCACTTATAGAACAAAACCCGAACATCTATTCTATTCTCGAAAATTCGGTTATTCTTGCTTGGAGAATAGTCTGTGAGGCGGAAAAAGTATCTTATTGAGATAAGGTAACTGTCAATCAGATATGAAAATACATTTTATAGCAATAGGGGGAAGTGTAATGCATAATTTGGCGATTGCGCTTAAAAAGCAAGGTCATGAAATTACAGGTTCGGATGATTTAATTTTCGACCCTTCAAAACCCATCTGGCCTTAGGCTTTTTCATATGTCGAGCGCCCGCTCTATTCTACCACAAGCACAGGTTAAACATCGTGCTTTTATTGAAAGTTGAGATAAATTCTGGCGATTAAAGTCGTAGAAGACATTACAACTAATGGGAAATGGAGTTTTCTATAACAAAAAATGCATTTCCCTCTTTTAATTCTAAAATCAGAACTAATTTTAATTAGTTAGCGTCTTGTTTCAGGGCAACCGCACCAAAAAAAGAGGTTTTTCGGTGCGGTTTTTATGATTTTAAGCAAAAAACGTAAAAATAAGCATGGTTATCCTGCATTCTATCTTGAATTATATCGTTTTGAGTTATAAATAGTTTCCTCCTAAAGTCGGACAGGGTCGCTTGGCGATGACATCAAAAAAGAGAGTATTGAAACCTAGTTAATTATTAACGTAAAAATTAGATGGTTCTACGTTGATTTAGACCTAAAACCGCCTAAATTAGATGCGGTTGCCCTGGTATTGTTTGAGTAACAACTTAATTAAAATAGATGCTGTCTTGGAAAGAAATACAGAGTTCTTATGAAAACTATGGGAATTACTTATGGAGAGAGTTTACACTTCAGAGTGAGCCGTGGTGGAAAAGTTGTTTTGTATGGCTTTTAGCCATTTCGGTATTCTTTCTATTGCTAGAATGGGTAAAACCTTGGCGGAAAAATCAGCCTAAATTTCGTAAAGATTTTTGGCTAGACGCTTTCTATATGTTCTTTAACTTTTTCTTGTTTTCCCTGATTATATATAATGTAGCTTCTGATGTTTTTGTCGATTTATTCAAAAGTTTCTTAGCACTTTTCGGGATAAAGAATTTAGTTGCCATTCAGGTAGATAAATTGCCAATTTGGGGGCATTTGCTAATCGGCTTTATTGTGCGAGATTTTGTGCAATGGTGGACTCATAGACTTTTGCATAGAGTGAATTGGCTCTGGCAGTTCCATAAAGTGCATCATTCTGTGCAACAGATGGGATTTGCCGCTCACTTGCGCTATCATTGGATGGAAACGGTGGTTTACCGAACAATTGAATACATTCCATTGGCTATGATTGGAATTGGATTGAACGATTTTTTTATCATTCACATTTTCACACTGGCAGTAGGGCATTTCAATCACTCCAACTATTACCTAAATTTAGGTTGGTTGAAATACGTTTTTAACAACCCGCAAATGCATATCTGGCATCATGCGAAAGAGTTGCCGAATGAAAAACGTTTTGGTGTCAATTTCGGGCTCACACTTAGCATTTGGGATTATTTGTTCAAAACAGACTACATTCCCTACAATGGAAGAGACATAGAGTTGGGTTTTGAGGATATAAAAGAGTTTCCAGATTCTTTTATAGAACAAAGTGCTTATGGAATTGGTGGCAGGAAATGAGAAAAAGCATTCTTTTCAAAGAATGCTTTTTCAGTAAGAAGAGTATAATTTGGAGTTGATGCGGAATCTTATTGATATTGTTGGGTCAAGAATACAAAACCTAATTGTAGCAATCCAACCAAAAAACCCAGAACAGCTCCTAATAGCTCAATCAACTTTAGCTCTTTATCAATAATGCTCATCAATAAATTTTCCAATCTATCATGAGAGAAATTATGGATTCTGTCGGCTACGATTTCGGCAATGTCTATATCGTCCTCCATTTTCCCTGTGAACTTTTCTATCATTTTAGGGATAGTGGTTTCCAATTTCTCCCCTAATTTGAGCTTAATACTCGCAATGGTTTTTTCGTTGAGGAACATCGCCATCATCTTGTTGCCATCTCTGTACTCCCTCAAATAGTTTTCCATTTCAATCATGATAGCTTCTTTCAGCTGACCACGAACACTTTCGTTATCTATTTTCTCCTTAATCATTTGCACAGAGAATAATTCTTTAGCAACTACATTGCCTAGTCTGATTCCTAGCTCATGTTGTCTTTTTGGGAAAACGCCTTGGATTTTTACGCCCAAAATGTTTTTCGCAATTCTTGGGCGAAACAGCATTTTGATTGCAAAATAGTTGGTAATCCAACCAATGGCTCCAGAAAAGAATGGAATGGTGTAAATTAAATATCCTGTCATTGTGAAATTAGTGATGAAAGATGTGGTAATAGTATTGGTAATCAATTTCGAATAGAAATTGTGGCTGAGAAGCCTTTATTCGGGAACAGAGCTTGCTTAATTTTTTTATTCAGCTTGCTAATAATACTACTCTTCTTTTTTTCCATTTGCATTTTCGAGTCCTTTTTTTACTGAATTGCCCGCACCTTTCACAAAAGCCATGATTTTGTCAGTTAATACTTTGTTTTTCTCTCCGCCACAAGCCTTTATTTCCTCTTGCCTATTTAGGATACTTTGCTTTATTTCCACCATTTTTGCCTCTTTGTCATTTTCCAAATCAGCAATTTGCGCATCTGAGAGTCGGCTTTTCAAATCGAGATACACAGGTTGGGCAATACAAGCACAGCGAAAATTGTCCTTCTTGCTTTCAGCACAGAACTTGGTTGGGTAATCCTCTATTTTCGCATTCCCTATGAGGAAGCCAAGTGCATCTCCCTTCAAATCATCAATGGAATTGCCTTGGTAAAAGTACCAAAATAGCCCCGCAATGAGTACAATAGCAATTACTTTCATTACACGACTTGCTACTCTTATAAGTATATAGAGCGCAACAATTCCAACTATAAATAATATGAGCGTATTTTGGTCCAGAGCCATTTTGTCGTTTTTAAAATAAAGTTTTTTGTATAGTCGGCAAAATTACAAAACTTCGTGTGGATTTGCTAAACCAACCCAACACTTCTTCTTGCCTCACCTCAATTTTTCTGCTTCCCACAAAGGAATGAAAAGTGATTTTTTCTCGGCTTTTCCTATTTTTATTATCCAACCCGCACAAGGTTTTTCGGGTTGGATAATAAAACTCTCCAAGTGATTTTCGGCTATGAACCCTCATAGAAACTCGCAAGCTAATCGCTAAACTCCTTAAAAAGCACCTTACTTAGTTCTACTTTAAGACTCCAAATTAGAGCCATTACTAAAATATTAATCCTTGCTTTTTTTGTTTGAATCGTTTATGAAAAACGTTTTTAAATAGTTTTTAGGTTACTATAAAAAATATCCATCTGAAGATGGACGCAATTGAATGATAGATTTACTATTTTAATGAAAATTTGGAGTCCTTATTTGTTCTCCACTAGCTGAAGCTAGTGGAGAACAAATTACATATTGTAGAGTCTTAGGAACGGAGATTAAATAAATGCGCTTTTTCTCTTGTTTCTTTTTGGTTCGGGACTCGTTGGTCTATTCTTCGTTAAAAATCTCGCCATAGCGATGCTATGACTGCAATTTTTGCCTAGACTAGCCTCAAAAATAAACTTCGATAAAGAAGCTATTTATTTAATCACCGTTCCTTAAAGTAGAATTAGGACGCACGCCTTTAAAGAATTGTTTTGAAATCTGCCCTAAAACAAATAAGATTACCTGCTGAGTGACTCCTCCAGTTCTTCCTGAATTTCCTCTACTTCTATTCGAGAGTTTTCCCACTCCGCAGTAGCTATCGACTTCATATTTTGGAGTTCTAGCCTTAATTTTTCTCTCAAATATTTCACCTTAAGCAGTTTGACAATCATGTCTTGTCCTAAAGTTTCTTTACGATGTTTAGTGTAATTCTCCAACTCACCAATTGCGACAGAATACCTATCAATATCTTTCCTCACTTGTGCCTCAAATTGCTGTCTTGCTTGGCTCATGTCTGTCCCGAAAAGTTGTTCGCTTTCTGTTCTGCTTACATTTTTTCCAGAAGATTTCATCTGCACTTTTTGTATAAGCCTTTTTTCTTCCATTAGCTTATCGAGTTTGGTGTTGATTGATTTGTGATTATCCTTTTTTTCGGAGATTAGCTTTTGGATTTCAACATCAATATTTTCTATCTTTAATTTCAGTTCTGTGTTGTTCATAATTTTTTAATTTTGGCTCTGAAATAATTTCTCTCCAAATTACTAATTTCTATTCTGAATCAGTCTATACTTGAGTCTTGTATTTTTTATTTTCTTCCGATTCATTCACTTTTTCAGCAATCATTGCCAGCCGTTTTTCGCCACTATATTTAAGGCTCTGATATTCACTAGCCACAATTTCTCATGCTCCAAAATCTCTACTTTCATTATGAAAAATCGAAATAAAACAGCGAATAGAAAACCTAAAGCCATTAAATGGATATTTTTAGTTGTATTTATTGGTTTTATTCTACTAAACATAGTTACCTATAATCACGCCTATCATTTTACGCATTTTAGCAGTTTGGAGACAAAAAAAACGAAAGTTGAGCAATTAGGCTTTCTCCAAAAAATGAAATTGACTTTTGTTGGAGTGAAGAATCCGAAGCCTGTGAATGCAAGCTTGCCAGACTCTCCATACAAAACTGTTTCTTTAGAAAGCCACGAGAAACTGGAAGCTTGGTTTATAAATCAGGATTCTGTAAAAAATGGAATTATGATTTTATTCCATGGCTATTCGGGAAGCAAATCGGGCATGTTGAATTACAGCCGACATTTCCCACCCTTAAAATACAAATCGTTTATTTTCCTAAATAATATTTAAGTTATTGATTTTCAGTTATTTGCATAACACTCAACATAAGTTAGTCTTAGTTTTTCTCTTGAATAAAAAAGTAACAAAAAATCTTGGCTGTGGACAAATAAGCTGAATTTTGTTCATTTCGTGGAAAAATACTGAAACTCTCTATGTTAAAATGCTAATTGTT